>CAYYZU010000137.1:0-5579 GCA_964476205.1 uncultured Actinomyces sp.
TCTACGGCGTCAACTGCATCGTGTCGATCAATGCCTTCACCTCCGACACCCAGGCGGAGATCGACCTGCTCACGCGACTGGTCGGCGACGCGGGCGCGGAGATCGTCCTGGCCACCCACTGGGCCGACGGAGGCGCGGGCACCGAAGCCCTCGCACGCAAGGTCGTCGAGCTCTGCGAGACGCCGCGCGAGGTCACCTTCGTCTACCCCGACGAAGCATCGCTGTGGGAGAAGATCAACGCCATCGCAACCCGCGTCTACCGGGCCTCCGAGGTCACGGCCAGCGCCAAGGTGCGCAAGCACATCAAGGAGCTGGAGGACATGGGCTACGGCCACCTACCCGTGTGCGTGGCGAAGACCCAGTACTCCTTCTCCACTGATGCCGCACTGCGGGCGGCGCCCGTGGACCACGTGCTCGATATCCGTGAGGTGCGCCTGTCGGCCGGCGCGGAGTTCGTGGTCATGGTGTGCGGTGACATCATGACCATGCCCGGACTGCCCAAGAAGCCGGCATCCGAACGCATCGACCTCGTCGACGGCGCGGTTGTGGGACTCTTCTAGACAGTGCCCCGCATCCACCGTGCCTGGTGGGTGGCCCTCGTCACCTTCCTGGTCCTGATCGCGTCGGCAGCATTCCGGTCCTCGACCGGGGTGATGATCCTGCCGATCGAGGAGGATCTGGGCTGGTCGCGCTCGGTGACGTCGCTGGCTATCTCGGTCAACCTCGTCGTGTACGGCGTCACCGCTCCTTTTGCGGCCGCGCTGATGGAGAGATTCGGCGTACGCCGGATCGCGGTCGCCGCCCTGGCACTCATCGCGCTGGGGAGCGGGCTCACTGCCGTCATGACGGCGTCCTGGCAACTCGTATTCCTCTGGGGCGTGCTTGTCGGCCTTGGCACCGGCTCCACGGCGCTTGTGTTCGGCGCACTCATCGCCAATCGGTGGTTCACGCGGCGGCGCGGCCTGATCGTCGGAATCTTCGGAGCCGCCTGGGCCACCGGCCAGCTCGTCTTCCTACCCCTCATCGCCCGCGTCATCGAGCACCAGGGCTGGCGCTGGGCAGCCGTGGGGGTGGCAGCCCTCAGCGCCGCGCTGATCCCTGCGGTGGCATTCGTCATGCGCGATCGTCCCTCCGAGGTCGGCCTCGCCCCCTACGGCAGCGACGAGCCGATCAGCCACGAGGCAAACACCACGCACAGTGGGTGGCAGGCAGCCCGCTCCGCACTTGTTGTCCTGCGCGATGCAGCGCGCACGCGGGCCTTCTGGCTTCTCGCAATCACGTTCGCCATCTGCGGGTGGACGACCAACGGCATCGTGAGCAGCCACTTCGTGCCCTCCATGCACGACCATGGCGTGTCCGCGACCACGGCCGCGAGCCTGCTCGTCATCGTCGGGGCCTTCGACATCATCGGGACCGTGGGCTCCGGGTGGCTCACCGACCGATTCGATCCACGAGTGTTGCTTGCCATCTACTACGGCCTGCGCGGCATCGCCCTCATCACCCTTCCCATCATCCTCGGCCCCGACATCGACCCGCCGCTCCTGCTCGTCATGGTCCTCTTCGGCCTGGACTGGGTCGCGACAGTCCCGCCCACGGTCACGCTCTGCCGAGAGATCTGGGGTCCCGAACGCGGAGCGATCGTGTTCGGCTGGGTCTTCGCCGCGCACATGGTCGGCGCCGCGATCGCCGCGGCCGTCTCCGGCTGGATTCGCGTGACGGCCGGCGACTATGCCTTCGCCTGGTGGCTGGCCGGGGCACTTGCCCTCGCCGCGGCCGTGATGTCGCTGCTGATCACCCGCCCGGGCAGTCGATCACGCGTACCGGCGTAGGCTGCTCAGCATGGCTTATGACATTCACACCGTCGAGATCGAGTCGCAGCACGCCGCCGTCGTCACCGCGACCTGCACGGTCGAGGAGGTCGGTCCCTTCCTGGGCCGCGCCTTCGATCAGGTCCTCAGCGCGCTGGCCCGCGAGGCAGTCGCGGTCGATGGCAAGCCCTTCGCCCGCTACGACATGATCGATGGTGGATTCCGCGTCGAGGCGGGCTTCCCCTGCCCGCCGAACCTGGACCTCGAGGGCGAGGTGCACACCATCACGCTGCCCGGCGGGACGGCGGCCGTGACGACGCACGTGGGCGCCTACTCCGACGTCGCTGCGGCGTACCAGGCCATCGAGCAGTGGTTCGCCACATCGGGCCACCGCCCGACGGGCGCACCGTGGGAGACCTACCTCGACGGACCCGACGTGCCCCAGCCGCGCACGACCGTCACCTGGCCCTGCACACTCGACTGATCCCCCAGATCGCCGACTGACGTCGCCTACGCCGGCGTCAGCTCCGACTCGTGACCGACGACCAGGTCGAGGGCCTCCGGATCGTCATCTGACGCGTGACCGTGGCGCTGGGCCCAGTTCGCGTAGCCGATCGCGACAGCCGAGGCAACGAGCACGAGTACCCCGCCGACGAGATTGTCGATGGCCCGCTGCTCGCCGAGCTGGCTCACCTGCGCGAGCGTGGTGGCATTCAGCGCGGCCGTCGCCGGCATCATGAAGACGTAGTAGATCCAGCCATGCCTGCCGAATCGCGCGATGAGGGCGATGACGATGAAGAGCAGCCCGAAGAGGTAGATGACGGCCAGCGAGTCCACCTGCGGTAGGAGCAGCAGCAGGAAGACGGAGCCGATCAGCGTCCCGAGAATGCGCAGGATCGTGGGCCGTAGCGTCTGGGCGTCGCCGATGGGAGAAAGAATGAAAATTGCCGCGATGAGGAACGCACCGCCGTACCACTTCGGATTGGACAGCACCGCGAACGTCGACACGGTGACGAGCACGGTGATGATGACCGAGTAGGGCACAGCGTCCCTGCGTGAGTAGGGCTTCAGCTCCGGCGCCGGCCGCTTGCGCATGAGGAACGGCACCACAAGAGCCGGGAAGAGACCGCCGACGAAGAAGATGGCGGACATCCACAGCAGATAGGTCTCGTCGAGTCGGTCGACGGCAGCCTGGCCAGCCCATGGGGGCGGGTTGATAAGCGCCCAGGAGATCATGACCGGGACGAGCATTGCTGACTTGTGCAGGCCGAAACGTGCCAGCCGTCCCACCTCGATGGCGAGAATGGCCATGAGGGCGGCGCCCGATACGGGCGAGGCACCCGCCACGATGCTCAGCGGGGCGAGCAGGCCCATGACGATGGCGATGATCACAGCGAAACGACGACCGGCGCTCGCCGCGGCAGCCATACCGGCGATGGCAGGGATCGAAGCCCACGTGGCCGCGGCCTGCACCTGCCCTGTGGCTGCATAGGTGACCGCGAGCATGATCACAGCCGGGACCACGGTGACGACGACGATGACGAGCGCGAGAATGAGCCGCTTCTTGATGGGCATGACCGGTTGGGCCGAAGTCGACGACATGGCGTTCACCATAGAGGCGCGAGCACGGCGGCGTCGGCCTTGCCGCGCACGATTCCATCGGCGATGGCAGGACCGATAGTGGCGGCATCCATGAAATCCGTGGTCGGATCGGGATTGGCGATGGCGACGTGGACAGTGCTGCCCTTGGACCGGAGATAGGCCGCCTCGCGCTCGGCCGTGCCAGGGTCAACGCGCTCGGCGATCCCGAATGACGGGTTGACGTGCAGCGGCGGATGCGCCTTGAAGTCGAACATCGCGACGATGAGGACGGTCTTCGCACCCTCGAGCATCTGCGCATGAGTGCTCGAGGTACTGACTCCGCCATCCATGCACAGGCGATCGCCCAGCCACGTCGGCCCATTGACACCGGGGAGGGACGAGCTGGCCGCACACGCCTCAGCGATCGTCACACCGGAGTCGCTGCTCGCAATGAGCGGTTCGCCCGTGTAGCAGTCGGTCGACGTCGTGTAGTGCCCTGCGGGCCAGTCGGTCAGCCCGAGGATTCCCTGCACCGATCCGACGTATTTGTCATCGGGAGCGTTATGAGCGGCCATGGCCGCGCGCCCGATCTGCTGCAGTGTCTCCGGCGTGATCTGGTCGGTCTGCCCCATGACCGTCCGCGCACGCGCCTGCGATGGGGCACCCGAGGCGATGTTGAGTTCCTTGTTGGCCAACTCCGGATCCTTGCCGAGTTGCTGCAGCGCACCTGTGAACTGCGCCAGGCGCCCGCCCTTGATGGCGGCGCCCACCAAGGACCCGGCGCTCGTCCCGATCGTCACATCAGCCTTGGCGAGGTCGACACCGGCCTCGAGAAGGCCGTTGGCATAGCCGAGCATCCACGCAATGAACCACTCTCCCCCGCCCCCGAGCGCGACGGCGCGAGCGGCGCCGACTCCGATCGGTCCCTGCTCCGCCATGGTCGATACGGGCATACGGGCCTCCTGCCATCGCAGAGCAATGTGAGAGCCCCCGGTCAGGATTGAACTGACGACCTACCGCTTACAAGGCGGTTGCTCTACCACTGAGCTACGGAGGCGCGGCGCCCTATCCTGCCAGGCGGCCATGCCTGGGGTGTTCAGGAGCCCAGGGAGACGCAGTCCACGTCGGCGGGCACGTCCTGGGGCACCGTGAAGTTGGCCAGGGCGATGAGCTCCCACTTGCCCTCCGGGCTGAGTAGGTAGGTGAGCAGGCGTGGAGAGGCAGTCTCGCGGTACTCGTCGCCTTCCATCACCAGGTCGCTCACGACGGCGTCGTAGGAGACGACGAGCAGATCGCCATTGCGTGCGACTCCGACGTTCGCGAAGTCATAGGCCTGGGCCGGTGCCCATTCGATCGGAGCACCGTCCTCCGTGGGCCAGCCCTGCCCGTCGGCGAGCTGGATCTGATTGGCAGGGTGGCGCACCTTCTCCGAAGACACACCTGTCGTGATGTCACGCCACTGCTCGACGAGCGAAGTGCCCAGGGCGACGTCTTCGGGGCTCGTCGCCGGGACCTCACCACTGACGGCGATCGGCGCCTGGGAGCAGAGGGCGGCGAGCGGGCTATTGAAGTTGGCATGGCTCACCATCACCCAGCGCCCCTGCTCCTCATCCCAGCGGAGCACCGACATGCGCGGGGCCTTGTCTCCCGACATCACCACGCCAGCATCGGGCGCGGTCGCACCGGGCTGGCTAACGAAGTAGCGGATCACTCGGATGTCTTCGCGCGGCTCGGTCACGATCACGTCCGACACCTCGAAGGCATCGACATCGAGGGGCACGTAGTTGCCGGCCGTGTAGCGCTGACCTGTCGCGCGCACGAGAGTGAATGCTGGATCGAGGTAGGGCCGGACGAGTTGCATGCCCGCCTCAACCTCTTCCGGGCTGGTAGCGACCTGGCCGGCCTCCCGGCCCGTGAGGGCCAGCAGGCCGAACCAGGCATTCGCGAGGTCCTCGCCACTCGCCTCCCGATCGGAGAAGGCAGCGGGAACGGCCTCGGCATCAGGACTACTCTCGCTCGTCGCTCCCTGACCTGAGCATGCCGAGAGGAGCACGGCGGCAGCCACGGCGAAGAGCACACACACGGGACGCTGTCTCATGCCCGTGACCCTAGCGGTTGGTTTCACTACACTCAGCGCCTCACCACTTGGAGGACTCGTGACCCATCCCACCGTCGTCTCATCGACCTGGC
>CAYYZU010000138.1:0-5553 GCA_964476205.1 uncultured Actinomyces sp.
GACTCTCCGGAGTCGGCCGCGCGGGAGATCGCACTCTTCTTCCCCGCGCTGGGCTGATCCGGGTGCATCCACGCTCGCGCGTCCGGCTCGGGATCTCCGCGGTCATCGCCGCTGCAGGTGCATATGCCGCTTCGCGGCCGACACTCATGGAGTGGCCGTCGCGCGTGCGTCCTGGGTTCATTGCCGCGTTGACCCTGGCGAGTGGCGCGACCGCCTACCTCGCCGCCGGCAGCGTCGGCCTGCGCAGCGCCGGCATGCCGACCATGGAGCAGCGCGCACGTCGCGTCGTCGCGTTGAGCTTCGCTGGAGCGACGGCGGTGGGTGTCTTCCAGGCCGCTAAGGGAGAGGCCCAGAGCCGACTTGAAGGTGGCGGCCGAGCCATCGAGCCCGGATTCGCCTCGCCTCCCGCGCTGGAGACGGTTTCCGGGGGCCCCGGATCCCTCGTGGACTTCGCCACCGTGGGCCGTGAAGGGGCCCGGTTCCTGGGCTCGAGCGTGCCCTCCGAGGTGGTCGAGCAGGTGACGGGTGCGCCCCTTTCCATGCCCGGTGTCCGCGTCTTCGTGGGCTACGACACCGCCGCTACTCCGGAGGAAAGAGTCGCCCTCGCCCTCGCAGAGCTGCGCCGCACCGGCGCCTACGACCGCTCGACGCTGCTCATCGGCGCTCCCGCCGGCAGCGGCTACGCAAATCCCACGCCCGTCGACATCCTCGAGATCCTGTTGCACGGTGACACCGCCGCCGTCGCTGTGGGCTACGGACTCCTCCCGTCGTTCCTCTCGCTCGATCGTGTCGAGTTGGCGGCACGCACGCAGTCACTCCTCATTGAAGGTATCGCCGCGGATCTGGAGGGACGAGCGCAGCGACCGCGTGTGCTGCTCTACGGCGAGAGCCTTGGCGCTCGCGTCCAGCAGGCGGCCATCCCCGCGGGCTCGCGCGACCTGGACCGCCTTGGTGTCTCCGCGGCCCTATGGGTCGGCACACCAGGCGGACCCGAGTCCGTCGCCTTCCATGCCGCGACGGCGGGGGAGTCCATCACCATCGATCGTCCGGAGCAGATTCCCGACGTCCTGCCCGACCCCCGGCCGCGCGTCTGGTTCCTCGAGCACGACGGCGATCCGGTCGTGCGTTTCGAGCCGACCGTCGCCTTTCGCCGCCCGCCATGGCTGGCCGCGCGACCCCGCGGGCGCAATGTCCCCGAGGGGATGATGTGGACGCCGGGCATCACCTGGGCGCAGGTGATGGTCGACACTCTCTTCGCCACCCACATCACGCCAGGCAACTTCGACAGTCGCGGTCATGATTACCGCGCCGATCTCGGCGGGGTCGTCCCCGTGGCGTACGACCTGTCCGTTGATCCGGGGACAGCGGAGCGGCTGGAGAAGGCCCTGCGCGAGCTCGAGGTCGCCCGAGCCCGCCGCGTGGGCGAGGCGTAGGTCGCCCACGGGAGTTGCGGGCACGTTGGGACATTTCGTGCCCGACCCGTACCATGGTTCACACCCGTCACGCTGCGGGCGCTGTTTGGGAGGGTGAGTGTCCAACACGATGTCGTTCGTCGGCCGCGACATGGCCGTCGATCTCGGCACGGCTAACACCCTCGTCTACGTGCGCGGGCGTGGCATCGTCTTGAACGAGCCGTCGGTCGTCGCGATCAACCAGAACACCGGCGGCATCCTCGCGGTCGGCTCCGAGGCCAAGAAGATGATCGGCCGCACGCCGGGCAATATCGTGGCGATCCGGCCCCTGAAGGACGGCGTCATCGCCGACTTCGACACTACCGAGCGAATGCTCCGCTACTTCATCCAGAAGGTCCACCGCCGGCGGCACCTCGCGAAGCCACGCCTGGTCATCTGCGTCCCCTCCGGCATCACCGGTGTCGAGCAGCGTGCCGTCAAGGACGCGGGCTACGCGGCCGGCGCGCGCAAGGTCTACATCATCGAGGAGCCGATGGCTGCGGCCATCGGAGCCAACATGCCCGTGCACGAGCCGACCGGCAACATGGTCGTCGACATCGGCGGCGGTACGACCGAGGTCGCGGTCATCTCGCTCGGCGGAATCGTGACATCTATTTCGATTCGCGTGGGCGGTGACGAGCTCGACAACGCGATCATCCAGTACGTCAAGAAGGAGTACTCGCTCCTTCTCGGCGAGCGCACCGCCGAAGAGATCAAGGTCGCTATCGGCTCGGCGTTCCCGATGCCCGATGAGCCACATGCCGAGATCCGCGGCCGCGACCTGGTCAGCGGTCTCCCGCGCACCGTCGTGGTCACGGCAGAGGAGATCCGTCGGGCTATCGACGAGCCCGTGAATGCCATCGTGGACGTGGTCAAGACGACCCTCGACCGCACGCCCCCTGAGCTCTCGGGCGACATCATGGATCGCGGCATCGTCCTCACAGGAGGCGGAGCCCTGCTCACAGGCCTCGACGAGCGCCTCCGCCACGAGACGGGCATGCCCATCGTGGTCGCCGATGAGCCGCTCGACTGCGTGGCGCTGGGATCGGGCAAGTGCGTTGAGGAGTTCGAGGCACTGCAGCAGGTCCTCATCTCCGAGCCTCGCCACTAGGCGAGCGCCCGGCGTGCGATGAGGGACACCCGTCGATCCAGGATCGTCCTCGCGATCCTCGTGCTCGTATCGATCACTCTCATCGTCTTCGATCTGCGCGGTGGAGGCAGCGGGCCCACCAGGCCGCTACGCGCAGTGGGCGAGACGTTCCTCGGCTCGGCTGAGAGGGCGATGGCCACCTTCATCGTCCCGGTGCGTGGCCTGCTCGATTCCCTCGGCGGACTCGGTGACACTGACGAGCGCATCGCGCAGCTCGAGGCCGACAACGCGCGGCTGCAGGCCGAACTCGACACGGTGGCAAATGATCGTGCGCGCGTCGCCGACCTCGAGGCGCTCCTCGGCCTCGTCTCGGCCAACGACTACGAGACGGTCCCGGCGCAGGTCATCGCCGTCGGACCTGCGCAGGGATTCGCCTGGACGGTGACCATCGACGCGGGCAGCCGCGACGGCATCGAGCGCGATATGTCGGTCATCAGCGGTGCTGGGCTCGTCGGGCGCACTATCGACGTGGGGCCCACGACCTCCACGGTCCTGCTCATCGTCGATGCGACCTCCTCCGTCGGCGGCCGGCTCTCCGGCACCTCGCAGATCGGCATCGTCTCCGGCACGGGTCGACAGGACTCGCTCACGATGCAGTTGCTCGATCCCCTCGCCGTTGTCGATGTGGGCGACGTGGTCGTCTCCTTCGGCTCGGAAGGGGATCGGCCCTACGCTCCCGGAATCCCCATAGGTGTGGTGGCGGAGATGCGGGGCACCGAGGGCCAGCTGACCCGCTCAGCCATCCTGGAGCCCTACGCCGACATCTCGCGGCTCGACATCGTCGGAGTGGTCTTGCGTGCACCCGATTCACCCCCGCGCGAGACCCTCGATCCGTCAGTGACGGGGGGTGGCTGATGCCGGTCCGCCGCGCGGTCATCGTCGCTGTGCTCCTCATCCTCGCCGTCCTCATCGAGGTGACCGTCCTTGCGCCCCTGCCCTTCCCGGGTGCGACGCCCTCGCTCGTCCTCGTCGTCGTGGTGATCCTGGCTTCGCAGTTCGGCGCGTCCACGGGTGCGGTAAGCGGCTTCGCGGGGGGATTGCTGCTCGACATCGCGCCGCCAGCTGCGGGCACGATCGGCATCATGGCGCTGCTGCTCACTGTCGTGGGCTACGCCGTCGGCCGATTCGCCGAATCCGATGACCGGCCCTGGTGGTCCTTCGCCGTGCTGGCCGGATTGGCAGCCCCACTGGTCGTGCTGGCGGGCGCCGTGCTCGGCGGCCTGCTCGGCGACCCGCGGGTGCGCTGGGACGAGGTGATCGGCCTCATGGTGAGTGCCGCCGGCTATGCCCTCGTCCTCGGCCTGCTCCTCATGCTGCCGCTGCGTCGCCTGTGCCGCTGGGCGGTGCCGGAGGCCTACTCGCGCTGACGCGAACGTCCCCGTGGCCCATGCGCGAGCGCCCTCGACTGCACCGCACGGGGCGCCACCGATAACCGGACGTCCAGGGCCGCGTCGAGGGGGACTCCTCGCGTGGCCCGGCGTACCGTGGTGTGGCCGCAGGCCCGATCGGGGCCATGCCAGCGGGTGCTGCAGGACCGGATCGGTCGAGGAGGAGCGGGATGAGCGACAGGTCGCAGTTGCGCCTCGTCGTGCTCGGGGTCCTCATCGTGTCCCTCATCGCGACCCTCGTAGCCCGGGTCTTCTACCTGCAGTTGGTCGTCGGGGAGGAGTACGCCGCCCAGGCCGCCAGCAACACCACGCGCGAGGTGATCGCCCCCGCGGTGCGTGGCCTCATCCTCGACCAGCGCGGTCGTCCGCTCGTCGCCAATCGCACTTCGCTTGTGGTCTCTGTCGATCGCACCGCCCTCGCGCGCGAGGAGGATGACGGTGTCGGCGTCCTCGACCGACTTGCCGGCGCTCTCGGCGTCTCCCGCGAGTCAATTGAGCAAAAGCTCATGCCATGCGGCACCGAAGGCGCTCCGCCGCTGCCGGTGTGCTGGGACGGGTCGCCGTATCAGCCGGTCCCCATCGCGAAGGACGTGGCGACTGAGACGGCACTCACCATCATGGAGCGACGCGCGGACTTCCCGGGTGTCACGGCGCAACTCGAGGCCGTGCGCGAATACCCCAGCCCGTTCGAGGTCAACCTCGCTCACGTGCTGGGGTATGTCGGACCCGTCACCCAGGAGCAGCTCGATGCGCAGGGCGACAGTGCCGATCTGGCCCGGTTGCGATCGCGCGACCTGGTGGGCCGCAATGGCCTTGAGGCGCAGTATGACCAGGAGTTGCGCGGGATTCCGGGCATCACGACGCTGGCCGTCGACCAGGTGGGTCGCGTCACGGGCACGGTCTCGGAGTCCGACCCGGTGGCGGGCAACTACGTGGTCACCAATGTCGATGCCAACCTTCAGCAGGTCGTCGAACAGGCCCTTGCCGACTCCGTCGAACGCGCACGAGACGAGGGTGACGTGGCCGACACCGGGGCGGCTGTCGTCATCGACGTGCGCACCGGAGCTGTCCTCGCCATGGCGAGCTATCCGACATACGACCCCCAACTGTGGGTCGGCGGCATCACGACCAAGGACTATGAGCGACTGCTCGCCGATCGCGCGCTGTCTTCGACGGTGACACAGGGCACCTACGCACCGGGATCGACCTACAAGGCAGTGACGACCGTCGCGGCAGCGCGCGAGGGCTACGACTTGAATGGCACGTATCCCTGCCCGGCTGACTACACCGTCGGCTCGCAGAGATTCCGCAACTTCGAGTCGTCCGGCTTCGGACCGATCACCCTGCAGCGCGCACTCGAGGTCTCGTGCAACACCGTCTTCTACCGGATCGCCGACGAGATGTGGCTCAAGGGAGGCGGCCTCTACGCACCCCAGGGCGCACCCGATCCCATCGCGGAGACGGCGGCCGCCTTCCGCCTCGGAGAGGCCACGGGTATCGATCTGCCCAACGAGGCCACCGGCCTCGTCTCCGGTCGCGACGAGAAGTTGCTCGTATGGGAACA
>CAYYZU010000139.1:0-5511 GCA_964476205.1 uncultured Actinomyces sp.
CCTGCCCCACGCGACGCCAGTGCGATCTGCACTCGTCGCGGGCCTGCTCGCCGTCAACGCGACCCTCGACGAGGTTTTCGAGCGCCCACACCAGGTGGGGGAGGTCGATGCGGTTCATGGTCGAGCAGAAGCACACGTCGCGATCGAGGAAGATCACCGTCTTGTCGGGGTGGCGCAGGGCCAGCCGGCGCACGAGGTTGAGTTCGGTGCCGATCGCCCACGCACTTCCGGCGGGGGCATCTTCCAGGGTCTTGATGATGAACTCCGTCGAGCCGACGAGGTCGGCGCTCTCCACCACCTCGTAGCGGCACTCCGGGTGGACGAGCACCTGCACGCCAGGCACGCGCTCGCGGACGTCGGCCACGCTCTCGGCAGTGAATCGACCGTGCACAGAGCAGTGCCCGCGCCACAGGATCATCTTCGCGTCGCGCAACTCCTCTGCTGTCAGCGTGGGGCGGTGCGGATCCCAGACCACGCAGTCATCGAGCGACATCCCGAGGTCGCGCACAGCGGTGTTGCGTCCCAGGTGCTGATCGGGGAGGAAGATCACGCGCTCACCCCGCTCGAAGGCCCATTCCAGCGACCGCTTCGCATTGCTCGACGTGCAGATCGACCCACCGTTGCGTCCGGTGAAGGCTTTGATGTCAGCAGAGGAATTCATGTACGTGATCGGGATGGTCGAGTCGGCGAGGCCGGCGGCGGTGATGGCGGCCCATGCGGCGTCGACCTGGTGGATGGCGGCCATGTCCGCCATGGAGCAGCCCGCTGCCAGGTCGGGGAGGATCACCTGCTGGTGCTCGGCGGTGAGGATGTCGGCGCTCTCGGCCATGAAGTGCACGCCGCAAAAGACGATGAACTCAGCCTCGGGGTGCGCGGCCGCCTGCTGCGACAGTTTGAATGAGTCGCCGGTGGTGTCGGCGAATTGGATGACCTCGTCGCGCTGGTAGTGGTGGCCGAGGACGTAAAGGCGGTCTCCGAGAGCCTCCTTGGCTGCGGCCGCGCGCGCCACGAGGTCGGGATCGCTGGCCGGTGGCAGGTCTCCAGGGCACTCGACCCCGCGCTCGCTCTCGGGATCCGCTCCATGCCCGAGCAGCAAGAGAGCGAGAGGGGTGGGCGCGGGCTCCGTGAACGCCATTCGTCCATTGTCTCACCGTTCCCCGTGCGCGCATCGGGTGCGGCTACGGTCAGCGGATGCGAGTGCTCATCGCTCCCGATGACTTCACGGGCACGCTGTCGGCGGCTCAGGCAGCCGAGGCGATCGCGGCCGGATGGCGCTGGAGCGCACCCGATGATGCCCTCACGCTCCTGCCGTTGTCTGATGGCGGACCCGGATTCGTCCGGGCGATCGCCGTCGCCACCGACGCCGAGATGGTGCCCGTGGGCGTGCGCGGCCCGATGGGGGAGACCGCGATCGGAGTGATCGCTGTGAATGAGCGCACCGCCTACGTCGAGTCCGCTCACGGCTGCGGACTGGCGCTCGTGGATCCCGATCGGCGCGATGCCGGCGCTGCGACGTCGTACGGCGTCGGGCAGCTGATCGCGGCCGCTATCGACTCGGGCGCGCGCACGATCGTGGTCGGACTTGGGGGGACAGCGTCGACCGACGGTGGAGCGGGCATGCTCGCAGCCCTCGGGGCGACGGCGACGGATGCGGGCGGCGCACCCGTCCCGCTCGATGCCGGTGGCGGCGCGCTCGCTGGCGTCGTAGCCGTCGACCTCGGCCCTGCTCTCGAGCGGGTCAAGGACGTGGACCTCATTGCCGCGACGGACGTCGACGCCCCGCTGCTGGGGCCGCATGGCGCCGCACGTGGCTTTGCGCCGCAGAAGGGCGCGAATACCGAGGACGTGGATCGCCTCGAGGACGCGCTCACCGCTTTCGCCCATGCGGGCGCTCCCGCGGTCGCATCCCCCGCGGGTGAGCCTGGCGCAGGGGCGGGAGGCGGCCTGGGCTTCGCGTTCATGCTGCTGGGCGCGCGCCGCGTCGCCGGCTTCGACGTCGTGCGCGAGGCCGTCGGGCTCGACGATGCCATTGGCGACTGCGACCTCATCGTGACGGGGGAAGGGAGCTTCGACTGGCAGTCGCTGCGCGGCAAGGCGATATCGGGGCTCGCAGCCGCCGGCCTCGACCGGGGCCGACCGGTAGTGGTCATCTCAGGCCGCGTGGAGGTGGGCCGTCGGGAGTACGCCGCCCTGGGCATCACCGAGGCGTACTCCATCGGCGAGGAGCCCGGCTCGAATCCCGCGGCGGTCCTGGCGCGTGCCGCAGCGCGCGTGGCAGAGCAGTGGTCGCGGCCGCGGGGCTAGCCCGCCGCCACCTGGTCACCCTCCGGGGGCTGTGCCATGCTGGAGGGGAAGACGATGGGCGGGAACAATCCGCCAGGCGGCCGCGTTGACCGGACACGGGACCGACAGACCGCCCGACAAGGAGGCATGACATGACCGCGGAGACCACCACGAGCGAGGGCATCGTCCTGACCGATGCTGCTGCCTCGAAGGTCAAGGCGCTGCTTGAGGCCGAGGGTCGCGACGACCTGACCCTGCGGATCGCCGTGCAGCCAGGTGGCTGCTCCGGACTGCGCTACCAGCTCTTCTTTGACGATCGCTCGCTCGATGGCGACGTCACCAAGGACTTCGGCGGCGTCGGCGTGGTCACCGATCGCATGAGCGCCCCCTACCTGGGCGGCGCGACGATCGACTTCGTCGACACGATCGAGAAGCAGGGGTTCACGATCGACAACCCCAACGCCACCGGCTCCTGCGCCTGCGGCGACTCCTTCCACTGATTCGCTGCACTCGGCCCGGGTCAGCGCTTCGGCCTGATCCGGGCCCAGTGCTATCTAGGCCCAGTGCTGTCCGGGGCCCGATAGGGTCCTGCGCGTGTCCCTCATCGTGACGGGGTCGATCGCGACCGATCACCTCATGACCTTCCCCGGTCGCTTCGCCGACTCGCTCGTTGCCGACAAGCTCGACCGCGTCTCGCTGTCGTTCCTCGTCGAGACGCTGGAAGTCCGACGCGGGGGAGTGGCGGCAAATATCTCCTTCGGCCTCGGCTGCCTGGGCCTGCGACCCGTCCTCGTCGACGCGGTGGGAGTGGACTTCGATGACTACCGCTCGTGGCTCGAGCGTCACGGCGTCGACACCGACTCCGTCCACGTGAGCGAGGTGCACCACACCGCTCGGTTCGTGTGCACGACCGATGTCGAGGCGAATCAGCTCGCTTCCTTCTATCCCGGCGCGATGAGCGAGGCGCGCGACATCGAGCTCCTGCCGGTCGTGGAGCGCGTGGGACATCCCGATCTCGTCATCATTGGCCCGACCGATCCCGACGGCATGCTGCGTCACACCGACGAGTGTCGCCAGCGTGGCTACCCATTTGCTGCCGACCCTTCGCAGCAGTTGGCGCGCATGGATGGCGCGGAGATCCGCCAACTCATCGATGGGGCCACCTACCTCTTCACCAACGAATACGAGGCTGCGCTCACGGAGCAGAAGACGGGCTGGACCGCAGCGGAGATCCTCGATCGCGTCGAGTGCCGCATCACGACGCTGGGCGACAAGGGTGCGCGCGTCGAGCGCCGCGGACAGCCCACCGTCGAGGTCGGATGTCCCCAGGAGGACGCCGTGCTCGATCCCACCGGCGTCGGCGACGCGTTCCGTGCCGGCTTCGTCGCCGGGCTCGCGTGGGGAGTCTCCGATGAGCGCTGCGCGCAGATTGGCTCCATGCTCGCCACGCACGTGATCGAGACCGTAGGCACCCAGGAGTACTCCCTTGGTCGTCAGCGCTTCCTCGACCGCATCGCGACGGCCTACGGCGACGAGGCGGCGACGGAGATCGGCGCACACATCCGCTGCCCCATGCCCTGACAGTTGCCCTAACCGAATCGCTCTGTCTGCTCATCGTGGCCTCGCTACCGGACTGCGACTGGGATCTGCCCGATCCTGCACGCGCTCCCGCGGGCGAGGAGTTGCTTGCGGTCGGCGCCGACCTGGAGCCGCGCACCCTGGTGGCCGCCTACGCGCGCGGGCTCTTCCCCATGGACGTCGGCCGTGATGGGCCACTGGGATGGTGGTCGCCCGACCCGCGCGGCGTGCTGCCGCTCGACGGACTGCGGGTGAGCCGATCGCTTCGTGCTTCCCTGCGCCGCTTCCGCGTCACCGTCGACGTGGCCTTCGACGAGGTGGTCGCGGGCTGCGCGGAGCAGCCGCGACCGCACGGGTGGATCACCGATGACTTCCGCGCGGCGTACACCCGGATGCATGCGATGGAACTGGCGCATTCGGTCGAGGTGTGGCACGAGCAGGAGCTCGTGGGCGGGCTCTACGGAGTGGAGATCGGGGGACTCTTCGCGGGCGAGTCGATGTTCCATCGCGCGCGCGATGCCTCGAAGGTCGCGCTCGTAGGACTCGTCGAGGCACTGGGCGGTCCCAGCGGTGCGCGCGAGGGTCGGCTGCTCGACGTGCAGTGGGCCACGGCGCATCTGGAGTCACTCGGAGTCGTAGCGATCCCGCGCTCGGACTACCTCAGCCGGCTCGCCATTGCGCGAGACCTGGCTCCGCGGCTCAGCGGGTCCGCACGAGGTAGGTGACGGCGCCGTCGGGCTCGGGCTGCGACCCGAGGAAGTCCACGCCACGCATCTCGCACCACGCGGGGATATCCGAGGCGGCCCCCGGGTCGGTGCACGCGACCGCGATCACGGTGCCGGCCGCGGACCCCTTCGCGGCGCGCGCCACCGCGATGACGGGCATCGGGCAGCGATGGCCGCGCTCGTTGAGTCGCACGTCCGGGCGGGGCAGGTCGCTCATGCGGGTCCCTCCACGTCTCGTGCCTCAGATCCGAGGTCGTCAGCATGCAGCATCGCACGCACGTCACTGGTCACTCGCGGCATCGCCTCGATGAAGCCATCGACGGTCTCGTCGGTCACGCCGAAGGGGAGTGAGACGCGCACGTTGCCCTGCGTGAGCGCGCCCATGGCGACGAGCACGTGGCTGGGCCTGCGCAGATCCGACACGCACGAGGATCCGCTCGAGATCGCGTAGCCCTCGCGGTCGAGCCCGAGCACGAGCGCCTCGCCGTCCACGAAGAGGCACGACAGCGCGGTGAGATGTGCGACGCGATCATCACTGCCGAGCAGCGCGACGTCAGCGACGGATCGCGGCACCGACTCGCGGATGCGCTCGGTGAGGATCCGGGCGCGCGCCGCGTCGGCTTCGCGGTGCTCGTCGGCCCACTCCAGGCCGCGGGCAGCGGCGAGTTCAGCGGGGAGCCCGGCACTCGGCAGGTCAAGGGGCGGCGCATGGAGGTGCCGACGTACCGCGACCAGGGCGACACCGGGTGGTCCGCCCCAGCTGTTCGCGCGACCGACCAGGATCGACCAGCCGGCCGGGGGGTCGTCGCGCCCCAGGCTCACCGACGCATCTACGAGGAGGGGGGCTCCCGCCTCGTCGCTAGCGGCGGCGACCTCGGCCACGGGCTGGCGGGTGCCGACCTCGTGGTTGGCGGCCTGAAGCACC
>CAYYZU010000140.1:0-5476 GCA_964476205.1 uncultured Actinomyces sp.
CCCGGCGAGGACGTCGTCGAGGCGATCACGATGCGTGAGCTTCTTGAAGCGCTCGCGGACGAGAGTGTCAAGGCTGACGTTGACCCGCTCCAGCCCCGCGTCGCGCAGCGGGCCCGCGAGGCCGGACAGGCGGAGGGCATTGGTCGTGATGGAGATACGCGGCGGGCGCGGCAGGGCGTTGATGCGGCGCACCACGTCGACAACGTCGGGTCGCAGGAGGGGCTCGCCGCCGGTGAGGCGCACCTCGTCGATGCCCTCGTCGACGGCGATCTCCAGGACGAACATCAACTCGTCGGTCGTGAGCAACTCAGCGCTGGGAATCCAGTCGGCGAAGTCCGCGGGCATGCAGTAGGTGCAGCGCAGCGAGCAGCGGTCGGTGAGGGAGATGCGCATGTCGCGGTGACCGCGACCGTAGGAGTCGACCAGGCGAGTCTCGTGCACGTCGTCGGCGTGGCTCATGCGCAATTCACCCATTCGTCGGTGCCGTCGGAGAAGTGCTGATGCTTCCACACCGGAATGCGCGCCTTCGTCTCCTCGACCAGGGCGGCGCATGCGGCGAATGCGTCGCCTCGGTGCGCCGCGCTCACGGCGGCCGCGAGGGCGCAGTCGCCGATCTCGAGGGGGCCCGTGCGATGTGCCACAGCGACGGCGATCACGTCGAAGCGCTCGGCGATCTCGGCGGCAATGTCGGCGAGGATGTCGCCCGCGGTCGGGTGGGCCTCGTAGTCCAGGCGAGTGACGGAACGTCCGTGGTCGTGGTCGCGGACATCGCCCGAGAAGGTGACGACGGCTCCCGCGCCGCGGTCGTCGACGAGGTCGGCCATCGCCCGCGCGGAGATGGGCTCCGCCGAGACCTCTGAGAGCCGGACCGCTCCCGACTGGCTGGTCGCCTGCATTCCGTCATTATTGGGGTCACGGCACCCCGCCGCCATCGGATAGGCGCCAGCCGCCATCAGATAGCCCCGAAGGGAGTCCCATGAGGGAGATCCTCAGCGATCTGCTCGCCGCCTATGACCGGGGTGAGCCCTGCGCCATGGCCACGGTCGTGCGGACCTGGCGCTCGGCGCCGCGGCCGGCGGGGGCCTCGATGATCGTGACGTCGGGGGGAGAGGCGATCGGCTCGGTGAGCGGGGGCTGCGTCGAGGGAGCTCTCTACGACCTTGGCCAGGAGGTGCTCGCCGATGGCGAGCCGCGCTTCGAGACGTACGGCGTCAGCGACGATGACGCTTTCTCGGTGGGGCTCACCTGCGGCGGCATCCTTGATGTCTTCGTCGAGCGGGTCGACCGTGATGCCTGGCCGGAGTTGCCCGGCATCCTGCGCAGTGTCGAGGCCGAGGAGCCGGTGGCCGTGGCCACTATCGTCACGTCACCGGACGGTGCCGCCCTAGGCCGCCATCTTGTCGTGCGCCCGGACTCGGTGGAGGGCTCGCTCGGCACCGATCGGCTCAACGAGACGGTGTCGGCGGACGCGCGTGGCCTGCTGGCCTCGGGCACAACCGGCTTCCTGCGCTACGGGCCCGAGGGAGAGCGCCTCGGCGACGGGCTCGAGATCTTCGTCGCGAGCATGGCGCCGCCGCCGCGCATGTACATCTTCGGCGCCATCGACTTCTCGGCCGCGCTGTGTCGCGTGGGCAAGGTGCTCGGCTTCCGCGTCACGGTGTGCGACGCGCGCGAGATCTTCGCGACTCCTCGACGGTTCCCCGATGCCGACGAGGTCGTCGTCGACTGGCCGCATCGTTGGCTCGCGAGCCAGCCGGTCGACCAGCGCACGGTGATCTGTGTGCTGACGCATGATCCGAAGTTCGACGTGCCCGCTCTCGAAGTGGCCCTGCGCACCGAGGCGGGCTATGTCGGGGCGATGGGATCGCGCAGGACGCACGAGGACAGGCTCCGCCGCCTGAAGGAAGCGGGGATGACCGACGAGGAGATCGCGCGGCTGCGCTCGCCCATCGGACTTGACCTGGGAGCTCGCACGCCCGAGGAGACCGCGATCTCCATCGCGGCCGAGGTCATCCAGGAGCGCTGGGGCGGCAGCGGCGAGCATCTCGCGTCGACAAACGGACCCATTCACCCCGGCGCACCCCGCTAGTCCGCCGCGATGTCGCACGTCGCGGGTCTGGTCCTCGCTGCCGGAGAGGGCCGTCGATTCGGCGGACCCAAGGCGCCCGTGGTCATCGAGGGCGAGCGACTCGTGGACCGCGCGGTGCGCGTGCTGCGCGAGGGTGGCTGCGATCCCGTCTACGTGGTCCTCGGTGCGTGGACCGGCGACGTGCCCGGAGCGGTTGCCGTCGCGAATCCTGAGTGGCCCGAGGGAATGGGGTCCTCGCTTCGCGCGGGCCTCACCGCCCTGGAGGGCGAGACGGTCGACGCAGCTGTCGTCACGCTCGTCGATCTCCCCGGTCTCACGTCAGCCGCGGTGCGCAGACTGGTCGAGGCCGACAGCGGGATCGCCGCGGCGACGTATGACGGCAAGCGCGGCCACCCCGTCCGCTTCGGCCGCGAGCACTGGGCAGGTGTCGCCAAGAGTGCCCGCGGCGACGCGGGCGCCCGCGACTATCTCCGCGCTCACGCCGACAACGTCAGCATGATCGAGGTGGGCGACGTCGCGTCGGGCGAGGACCTCGACGAACCCGCGTGACCTACAGGCCGAGGGTGCGTGCGATGACGAGGAGTTGGACCTCGCTGGCGCCCTCAACCACGCGGAGCATGCGCAGATGGCGAAGTACGCGCTCGACCGGCCCCTCGCGCATGAGCCCCATCCCGCCAAAGACCTGCAGGCACCGATCGGCGACGGCGTACGCCTGCTCGGTCGCGTAGTACTTGGTGATGGAGGCATCGCCCATGATGGCGAGCGGATCTCCCTCGGTGTCGACGCGCCAGGCCAGTTTGTAGACGAGCCAGCGGATCGCCTCGATATCGGCCTTGCTTCGCGCGAGCGGGAAGGACACCCCCTGATTGCGTGACAGCGGCTTGCCGAATGCGGTGCGCGTCTTGGCGTGGTCGGTGGCCGCCTCGAGGGCCCACTCGGCGAGGCCGAGTGACTGGGCGCCGATGTAGGCGCGGCCGGAGTTGAGGAAGGCCATGGCCTCGAAGAAGCCCATGCCGACCTGGCCGATCACGTGATCGGCCGGGACACGCGCGTCGTCGAAGAAGAGCTCCGCCGGATGCGAGTCGGAGAGGTTCCACTGCAGCTTGCCGCGACGAAACTGGTCGGAGGGTACGACGAACGCCGTGATGCCGCCGGCAGCACGCTTCTCCGCATCGGTCACGGCAAAGACGATCGCGAAGTCGGCGTGCTCGCCGTTGGTGATGTAGTGCTTGTGGCCGTTGATGACCCACTCGTCGCCCTCGCGCACGGCCGTCGTGCGGATGGCCTGAGCATCACTGCCCGCCTCGGGCTCGGTGAGCGCGAAGCACATCGTCTTCTCGGCCGCGGCCACGGGCAGGACGTAGGTCTCCCACAGGTGCGGCGGCAACTTCAGCAGCAGCGGGGACGGTCCGGCCGGGTTGGGTGGTGCGATCGCGGCCATGGCCAGTCGCATGCCCGATCGAGCGGCATCCTCGACGAGGAGGGACGTGCCGAGCACCGAGAGGCCCTGTCCACCGGCCTCCTCCGGCATGTAGGCGGCGTAGAAGCCCTCCTGCGCACTGCGCCTGCGGATGTCGCGGATGACCGGGGCGAGGACCTCGCGGTCGGGTGCCTCCTCCCAGAACTGGCGGCCGTGCTCTTCCTCGAGGGGCCGGATCTCCCGGTCGAGGAAGGTGCCGAAGGACTGGCGGAGCGCCGTGAGTTCGTCAGGGATGCTGAAGTCCATAGAGGGATCCTGCCCCACCCTGAGCCGGGCTGCTCGCGGTAGCGTCCGGGCATGTCTTCGCCACTGATTCCCGGCATCGATCCCGGGGCCGTGACCCCCGTCCCCTTCCTCGGCGGCTGGACCCCGGGGACCGAGTCCGCCGAGGTGCGCGCGCCCTACGACGACGCCCTGCTCGGCAGGGTTCCCGTGATGACGCCGGCCGACGTGGACGCCGCTGTCGCCTACGCAAAGAAGGCCTTGCACGCGGAGCCGCTGCCCCAGTGGAAGCGCGCTGAGATCCTCGACCGAGCTGCTGAGTTGCTTCTCGAGCGCCGAGACCAGTTCGGTCGCTGCATCGCGCTCGAGGCGGCCAAGCCCATCAAGACGGCGCGTGTCGAAGCCGAGCGCGCGGCGAGCACGCTGCAGTTCTCCGCTGCGGTCGCCCGCACACTCACGGGCGAGACCGTGCCTCTTGAGGCGTCTTCTGCCGGCGAGGGCAAGATCGGCTTCGTCCTGCGCGTGCCCATCGGCGTCGTCGGGGCGATCTCGCCGTTCAACTTCCCGCTCAATCTCGTGGCCCACAAGCTCGGGCCGGCCATCGCGGCGGGCTGCCCCGTGGTGCTCAAGCCCGCCATGCAGACGCCCTTCTCGTCGATCCTGCTGGCGCGCATGCTCATCGAGGAGTGCGGCCTGCCCGCCTCGTACCTCCAGATCGTCACCGGTGGCGGCACGACCGTCGGCGGCGCGCTCGTCGACAACCCCGATGTCGCGCTCATCACGTTCACGGGCTCGCCCGAGGTGGGCTGGAGCATCCGGGCCAAGGCGCCGCGCAAGCGCGTGGGTCTCGAGCTCGGCAACAACGCGCCCGTCATCATCGACGCCGATGGCGACTGGCAGACGGCAGTGGCCAAGATCAAGACCGCCGGCTTCTCTCACGCCGGCCAGTCGTGCATCTCGACCCAGCGCATCTTCGTGCACGAGTCGCTCGTGGAGCCGGTGTCGGCCGCGCTCGTCGATGCGGTGAAGACCCTCGTCGTGGGCGATCCGATGGACGAGGCCACCGATGTCTCGGCGCTCATTTCCAAGGGCGAGCGCGATCGCGTCAAGTCCTGGATCGATGAGGCGGTCGCCGATGGCGGCCGCGTTGCGTGCGGTGGCGAGATCGGCGCAGACGGCGTGCTCCAGCCGACGGTGATCGTCGACGCGAAGCCGGAGATGAACGTCTGCGCGCTCGAGGTCTTCGGCCCCGTCGTGGCGATCCAGTCGTTCTCCGACTTCGATGAGGCTCTCGCTCGTGCCAATGACACGCGCTACGGACTCCAGGCGGGTGTCTTCACCGCCGATGTCTCCAAGGCGATCAAGGCGGCGCGCACGCTCGACTTCGGCGGCGTCCTCATCAACGAGGTGCCCACATGGCGCGCGGATCAGATGCCGTACGGCGGCCTGCGCGACTCGGGCAACACGCGAGAGGGGCCGGCGTACTCCGTGCGCGAGATGACCGAGGAACGGCTCATCATCCTCAACGGCTGACGGCGCTCAGCCCGCTGGCGCTAGCCGGCTAGGGCTGTGCTGCCCTGCTCGAGAGGCAGGCCGGAGAGGCGCCACGCACCCGTGCCGCCCTCGACGTTGGTGACCTCGACGCCGCGCTGAGCGAGGAAGCTGGCGACCTGCCAGGAGCGCGC
>CAYYZU010000141.1:0-5463 GCA_964476205.1 uncultured Actinomyces sp.
CCGGGGGTGCTCGGGCTGGAGTAGCCCCTCGATCCTTCGTTGTTCTTACCGGTGTGGTTGTTAACTGCTGCGGCTTAACGACCTCACCGGTAAGAAGAACGACGGGCGCGCAGGGCGAGGCCCGCGAACCCGGCGCTCACGGCCAGTGACGCGCCGATGGCTCCTGCGGCGGCCTGGGGCTTCGTGCGACCCGTGGCGAGAGGAGCGGCGGCCGCCACGGCATCGAGGACCTCGGTCGCGGCATTGATCCAGGCGACGCGCTCGAGGCGTCGCGGATCGTGACGCGCCTCCCACACAAGGACACCGAGGACTGCATTGCGTATGGCGAACAGGCGGGCGAAGTAGCGCAGCGTGGGCGAGTCCTCGGACTCGTCGATTCCGAAGGCCTTGAGCAGCGCACCGGGGGCGAGGCCCGCGGCAGCACCCACGCCGACTCGCTCGGCGAGCATCGCTCCGGCGTACCTGGTCAGGGACATCGTGGCCTCCTCAGATGCGACCGCTACTGCGGGCCGCGCATGAGCGCATTCTGTACGGCGATGCCAATCACGTCACCCGATGCGGTGAAGAAGGCGCCATGTGACAGACCGTGGCCGAGGCCGGCGTACGCCGAGTCCTGGCTGAAGAGGATCCACTCCGAGAGCCGTGCAGGGCGCGTGAACCACAGTGCCAACTCGATGGCGCCCAATTGCAGATCGGTCAGTGCGGAGCGGCCACCGTGCGGCTCTAGTGCGGTCGTGCCGAGCGAGATATCGGACAGGTAGGCGAGAGCAGCCGCGACCGTGACGGGGTCGTCGGGAATGTCGGGGAGGACGCGCATCCAGATCCGGCGCGCGAACGTGCCCTCGCCGGCCGTGTCCAGGTCAATGGGTACGACGCGCAACTCAACGAGTGCCTCCGCCGGATAGCCGAGAGCCACGTGATCCTGGTCCGGCGACACGATGGTCGGCTCGAGGAGGCGTTCGAGCGGCGCGAGCGCAGTGGGCTCGGGTACCGCAGGTGGAGTGAATTGATGCTGTGGCCCCGTGCCGGGCACTCCCATGGCGACCATCGCGGTCACCCGCAGTTTGCCGTCCTGCTCCACCATCACCTGGCGCGTTGCTGTCGTTCGGCCGTCCTTGACGCGACGCACGACGTAATCGATGGGCTCATTGGCCCGCACCGGAGCGTGGAAGTAAGCGTGGATAGACCAGGGCACGAACTCGGCCGAAACGGTGGAGGCGGCGGCGCGTAGCGACTGCGCGGCGAGTTGGCCGCCGAAGGCGCGGCCTGGCCATCCGGGATAGCACGTGCCGCGGTATCGATCGTCCTCCGCCTCGCTCACCTCGAGCCGCGCGAGGAACTCCTGGACCTCGGCTGCGCTCACTGGGCTAACGTACCCAGCCCCTGCACGAGGAGGACTCCACATGGACAAGCGCATGCTCGGTGAGCTCGAGGTGAGTGCCATCGGCCTCGGGTGCATGCCGATGTCCTGGGCCTACAACGTCGCGGAGGCCGACCCTGCCGAAGTGGAAGCCACGCTGCACCGCGCGGTGGAGCTCGGCATCACGCTTCTCGACACCGCCGATGTCTACGGCCCCTTCACCAACGAGGAGATCATCCGCGAGTACGTCGTGCGGGCGGGCCTGCGCGACCGCGTCGTCATCGCGACGAAGGCCGGCCTCGTGCCGATCGACGCCACCACCTACGGGCGCAACGGCACTCCCGCACACATCCACGCCGCTTGCGACGCATCGTTGAGTCGGCTCGGTGTCGACACCATCGATCTCTACCAACTCCACCGCGTGGATCCGGAGGTGCCGATCGAGGAGACGTGGGGTGCCATGGCCGACCTGGTCGCCGCGGGCAAGGTGCGCTACCTCGGCCTGTCCGAGGCGAGCGTCGAGGAGATCATGGCCGCGGATGCGGTGCATCCGGTATCGAGCGTGCAGAGCGAGCTGTCGCTATGGACGGAGGAGAACGTCGTGAACGGCGTGCTCGCGCTCACTGAGGATCGCGGCATCGGTTTCCTTGCGTACTGCCCGCTCGGTCGCGGCTTCCTCACCGGTGCGCTCAGTTCCGACACGATCGGCGAGGGCGACTACCGCTCGGCGAACCCGCGCTTCACTCCTGAGGCGATGGCCGCCAATGCCGCGATCGTCGACGGCGTGCGCGCCATCGCGGAGCGCCGTGGCGTCACGGCCGCTCAGGTGGCGCTCGCGTGGGTGCTGGCTCAGGGCGACCACGTCGTGCCCATCCCCGGCACGAAGCGCCGCCGCTGGCTGGAGGAGAACGCCGCGGCCGCCGACCTTGTCCTCGAGCCCGAGGATCTCGCGGATATCGCCGCACTGCCCCCGTCGGTCGCACCTCGCTACTGAGCGTGATCCGCAGGCGTGGCCTCGCGTCGGTCTGCGAGGATCAGCCCGTGGACAGCGACGATGGCCGCCAGGAGGTGATCCTCGTCGTGCGCCCCATCCCGCAGGACCCCGTCGAGGGCCTGCGCGGCCTCTTCGCGGCGGTGGGCTCGGTGATGGGGTCCGCGATGGAGTCCGCGGCGACCACAGCGATGGACGCCGTTGCCACGGTGGCGGGCCCTCCCACGTCAGCGGTCCTCGACCGCGTAGTCCCCGGAGTCACCGACTCGGTGATCCAGCGCATCGACATCACCGGTCTCGTCCTCGGACGCGTCGATCTACGGGCGATCGTCATGGGAGCTCTTGACAGTCTCGACCTCACGCGCATCGTCCTGGAGCGCGTGGACCTGCGCGCGGTGGTCGAAGCTGCGCTGGACTCCATCGATGTCACGGAGATCGTGCTGCAGCGCGTCGATCTGGTGGCCGTGGTCGATGCTGTCCTCGATCAGATCGACCTCACGGAGCTGGTGGAGCAGCGCGTCGATATCGATGCGCTCGTGGCGACCGTGGACCTTGAGCCTGTCATCGACCGCCTGCCCATCGTGGAGATCGCCGAATACGTCATCGAGCAGACCGACTTGCCCGCAATCATTCGCCAATCGACCGGCGGTGTGGCCAGCGACGCCATTGACGCCGTGCGCCTGCGTTCCTATGCCACCGATATCGCGACGGCGCGCATCGTCGACCGGCTCCTGCCGCGCCGCGGCCGCAAGCTCGATGCGCCCGGCGAGCCCGAGTCCCTGTCAGAGTCGGATTCGGTGTCGGAGGGCACGTCGTGACGACCTTCAGCGAGTGGCAGCGCGGCGAGGGCTCGCACACCGCGGCGGACTACTCCATTCCCGAGGATGCCCGCGATTTCCAGGGTGAGCGCGCTGGCTTCGCGACCCGCTTCCTCGCCAGTGTCATTGACGTCGCGCTCGTCACGGTGCTCATGATCGCGATCTGGTTCGGCATCGAAATGCTGCAGCTCATCTTCACCCCGGGGGTCGAGGTCGAGGCACCCCGTGCCGCGACGCTCGTCCTGTGGGGATACGTCTTCACGACCTTCTACTGGACGGTGTCGTGGGCGACGAGCGGCCGATCGCTGGGCGCGTGGGTGATGGGCGTGCGGGTGGTCAGTCGCAAGGGCGAGCGCTTGAGCTGGCCCATCTCCCTCGCGCGCGCGGCCTTCTCCGTCGGGTTTCCCTTCGGGATCCTGTGGGCCCTCGTGAGCAAGCGCAATCGCTCCGTGCAGGACGTGGTGTTGCGCACCATCGTCATCTACGACTGGAGCCTGCGGGCTCCGCTCGTCATCGGCTCGAAGCGTCAGCAGTGACGTCGGCCACGATCGCGGCGTAGGCGTCGATCACCGCATTGGCGGCGAGAGCCACGACCGTGTTGCGCTGACCCGTGCCGAGAGTGATCTCTCCGCCGACGATGCGCTCGTCGGCAACGACCGGCAAATCGAGGCCGAGCGGAGTGATAGTGCCGCGGGCGTAGCCGGTGACAGCGAGCGCCTCATCGGCATCCGGCAGGGCCATCCGGTTGACACCGAGCAGCGCGCGCAGCTTCGGCCACGACAGCGATCGATCGCCAGGCACCAGGACGAGCACGTAGTCGTCCTCGCCGCGGCGTACGACGAGAGTCTTGACAACCTGATCGGGTCGCACGCCACAGGCCGCGGCCGCCTCGGCGACGGAAGTCACGTGACCGGGGTGAATCACGCGGTGATCGATGCCACGGCGCCGGAGGTCGAGGACACCGGGTGCATCTACACCGGCCGCATCCGGCCCAGGGGAATCGTCATCGATCGGAGTCAAGAGCGGGTGACCGGGATCGAACCGGCACCACCAGCTTGGAAGGCTGGGGCTCTACCATTGAGCTACACCCGCGAACGTGCACTACAGGTTATCGCTGGTCAATCCTGACGCTCATGCCCCCTCGTGCGGCCGACTGCGGAACGTCACGCACGCCAGGGTCCCGTCTCCTCGCAGTTCGGTCGCTTCGGGCGCCATGAGGCAGTCCCACAGTCCGAGTGATTCGGCTACGCCCACGGCTGTCCACACTCCGTCGAGGACGATGACAGCCCTCGCCGCGGCATGCACGCGGCCGAGGGGGATGGCCGGGCCGGTGAGCAGGTCGACCTGCGCGTCCGCGCGGCCCCTGCGCGTCATCACGTTGAGGTCCATCGTCGGTCCCTGCGACAGCCGAGCCTCGACGTCTGACTCGCCAGCGAATGCGATGGGGGAGAAGCGAGGCACCTTTCGGCTCACGCCGTCGATCACGAGGTCCATCGCACCGCGCAGCAGGATCAGCACGCGGTCCACTTCCGGATAGAGCGAGAACGGCCCATCGTTCGCGATCTCGGCGATGCTCACTCGCCAATCGAAGTCAGCGCCACCCTGTGGTGAGCGCATCACCTCGTAGGTGATGCCACCCCCGTTGGCCCAGGGCCCTGCCACGCGGTCGCGGTGCCGGAGGACACGCGCGCTCGCCGACGCGCTCATGGCGTCCGCTTACGTGGGCGGCTGCGGCGAGCGCCCATGGCTCGCTCGTGCTGGGCGATCAACTCCTCGACTGAGGTGGAGCTCACTGCCTCGCCGACTACGTCGAGTGGCAGGTCGTCGAGCCGGCGGAATCTCACGCAGCTCTTGCCGACGTCGTAGCGCTTGCCCGTGGCGCGATAGGCCTCTTCGAACTCCTCGCGGACCCGGTCGTCGCCGTAGATCGCATGGAGGTAGATCGACATGTGCTGCTTCTGGTTGGCCAGGGCGGTGTGGACCAGCGGCTCGCCGTTGTAGGTGTCGGGAAAGACCTCGAGCGGGACGACGTAGGAGATCATCCCCCAGGCCATGGACTCGATCAGGCCCTCGGGCAGGTGCCGGAGGATTGTCTGGCGCACGACTTCGAGGGCGGCTCGGCGATCATCGGGGAGTTCGGCGAGGTAGTCCTCGACGGTGGTCGCGTCGGAGCGCATGTGCCCGAGCGTAGGGCTCGGCTGAGCGCCCCTAGACTGACGGCGCCTGCCCTGCGCAGGCATGCGGGGTGTGGCGCAGCTTGGTAGCGCGCCTGCTTTGGGAGCAGGAGGCCCCCG
>CAYYZU010000142.1:0-5463 GCA_964476205.1 uncultured Actinomyces sp.
GGTGAAGGCCGCACGCGCTGCGCGCACCAACCGACTCGACATCGAAGGCTCGATCGAGGAAGCCATGGCGGACGCGGATGTCTTCATCGGGCTATCCGCCGGCAAGGTCTCGGACGAGGCCGTGGCATCGATGGCACCGAATGCCATCGTCTTCGCGCTGGCCAATCCCGATCCCGAAATCCATCCCGAGGTCGCCATGCGCACCGCTGCGGTCGTCGCCACCGGGCGTAGTGACTTCCCCAACCAGATCAATAACGTGCTCGCCTTCCCGGGCATCTTCCGCGGTGCGCTGGACGTGCGCGCCTCGACGATCACCAAGGGCATGAAGCTCGCGGCCGCGCAGGCGATCGCCGACGTCGTGGGAGACGAGCTGGCCGCCGATCTCATCGTGCCGAGCGTCTTCGACCCGCGTGTCGGGGTCGCCGTGCCGCGGGCGGTTGCGGCCGCAGCACGCGCAGAAGGAGTTGCGCGCCGCTAGGAGGTGGCAGTCGCCGGCTCCCGGCCGTCCTCGGCGGGGGTGAGCATCGGGCGCAGAGTCTGCGCGAACGCCGCCGCGGCGAAGCAGCCCACCGCAATGAGCATGGCCCACGTGACGCCGCGGCCGGCTCCGATGAGTGCCCCGGAGGCGAGGGGCGCGAGCGTCGCGCCGAGGCTCCAGGTGAGCGACTGCGCGCTGTTGTATCTCCCGCGCAGGTGATCGGGCGCGATCGAGTTGATGAGGGCGGGCGCGGTCGGGCTCCAGATGGTCTCGCCGAGCGCGAAGATGACCGTGGAGGCGAGGAGCGCGATGACAGCGGGGACTATCGACACTCCTGGCACCGTCGATAGCAGCAGCCACGAGATGCCCCACAGCACGCCGACCGCGCCGATCATCCGGGTGCGCGACCGGCCGCGCACGAGACGCAGTACGAGTAGCTGTCCGAGGACGATGGTGACGGTGTTGGCCATCCACACGATGCCGATCATCCGCTCGGGAAGCGCCGCCGTGTCAGTGATGAAGATGGCGAGGCCCGCCTCCAGGGAGCCGTAACCGCAGGTGAGGAGCAGCAGCGACACGGCGATCTGCCTGCGCAGACGCCGATCCCCGAGGACCTCGCGCCAGCCCTGATTGGCGTTATCGGCGCCGTCGGCACCTGGTGCCTGGGGCACGGGGCCGCCCAGTCCGCGCAGGCTGGCCACCGCAACCCAGGCGAAGAGGTAGGTCAGCGCATCCACCAGATAGAGGATGACGAAGGTCTCGGGGCGGTCGATATCGATGATCGCCGCACCAATAAGGCCACCGAAGCCCAGCCCGAGGTTGAGCAGCATGAAGCCCACCGCGAACGCGGTCGTGCGCTGCTCTTCCTCGACGACCTGGGCGGTGAAGGTGCTGAGCGGCCCCCATATGCCGGCTGCGCCCAGGGCGAGAAGCGTGGCTACGGCGAAGGCGGCGGGCGCCGTCGTCACCTGGGACATCAAGGCGACTCCCGTGGCCTCGATCAGGATGGCGATGAGCAGCACGCGACGAGGTCCGAAACGATCGGTGAGGCTGCCTGCGAGGGGGACAGCACCCAGTCCGACCACGGCCATCCAGGTGAGGACGAGTGAAGCCGTGAAGATGGGAAGGCCACGAACCTCGGACAGGTAGACGACAAGCAGCGACAGGGTGAGTCCGGTGCCGATGGCATCGAGGAAACGACCGAGGGCCAGGCGACCGAAGGGTCCGCGTAGGACCGCGCGGACCTCGGCCGTCGTACTGGACAGCTCAGTCCTCGGGATCGTCGAGGCGCGCGAGCCAGGTGGCGAGTCGCTCGATGGGCGTCTCGAACTCAGGATTCAGATCGACGAACTCGCGCAGGCGCTCCGCGAGCCAGTCCAGGCTGATCTCCTCCTCGCCGCGTCGGCGCTGGAGTTCCTCGATGCCCCTGTCGGTGAAGTACATGGCCTAGGCGAATGCCGCATCGATGACGGCGCGCTGCTCTTCCTCGTGGCGGTGGTGGCTGCCGACGGCGGGCGAAGAGGACGAGGGCCGCGAGATCCCCTCGATCGGTCGGCCGCCGAGGATGCCCGGGAGATTCAGTGCCATGAACGACCAAGCGCCCTGATTGGCGGGCTCCTCCTGCACCCAGCGGATGCTCGCCGACTGCGGGAAGGCCTCCACCATGGCCGGCAGTGTGCGCCAGGGCAGGGGATAGAGGCGCTCGACGCGCAGGATCGCGGTCCGCGTGTCACCACGACGCTCGCGCTCGGCCGCGAGGTCGTAGTACACCTTGCCGCTGCACAGCAGGACGCGCTCGACCTGCGCGGGATCGACCGTCGTGTCGCCGATGGCGGGCCGGAAGTGCCCCTCGAGGAAGTCCGAGAGGGGCGACGTTGCCGCCTTTGCGCGCAGGAGCGACTTCGGCGTGAAGACGACGAGCGGCCGGATGAGCGGTGAGTGCACCTGCCAGCGCAGTAGGTGGAAGAACGACGCGGGTGTCGAGGGCATCGCCACCGTGATGTTGTCCTGAGCGCACAGCTGGAGGAATCGCTCCACGCGCGCCGAGGAGTGATCAGGCCCCTGGCCTTCGTAGCCGTGTGGAAGCAGCATCACGAGGGAGGAGCGCTGGTTCCACTTCTGCTCGCCGGAGGAGATGAACTCGTCGATGATGGTCTGGGCGCCATCGACGAAGTCGCCGAACTGGGCCTCCCACATGACGAGCGCGTCGGGGCGCGCGACGGAGTAGCCGTATTCGAATCCGAGTGCGGCGAACTCGCTGAGGAGCGAGTCGTAGACCCACAGTTTGGCGCCATCGCGGTAGCACCGCTTGAGCGGCTTGTACTGCCATCCCGTGGACTTGTCGACGATGACGGCATGGCGATGACCGAAGGTCCCTCGCCGCGAATCCTGGCCGGCGAGACGGACGGACCGCCCCTCCATGAGGAGGGAGCCGATGGCAAGTGCCTCGCCCATGCCCCAGTCGATCGCGTCGTCGGCGACCATCTGCGCCCGCCGCTGCAGCTGAGGGGCGAGGCGGGGATGAATGGTGAACCCCTCCGGCATGGTGAGTTGAGAATCGACGACGCAGTCGACCATGTCCTTCGTGATACCGGTGATGATGTCGCCGGCCGGACCCATGGGCGCCAGAGCGAGCTGGCCGGTGCGGACGACCTCGTCCGAGCCCTCGCTGAAGTCGCCGCCGGCCTGCGCGGCTCGACTGCCCTGGAAGATCGTTTCGAGTTCCTCCTGGAAGTGGCGCAGGGCCGCCTCCGCCTCCTCCACGGTGATGTCGCCGCGGCCGATGAGGGACTCGGTGTAGTGCTTGCGGACCGAACGCTTGGCGTCGATGAGCTCGTACATGAGCGGCTGCGTGAGCGAGGGGTCGTCTGCCTCGTTGTGCCCGCGGCGACGGTAGGTCACGAGGTCGATGACGACATCCTTGTGGAAGGCCTGACGGAACTCGAAGGCCAGGCGTGCCACGCGCACGACGGCCTCCGGGTCGTCGCCGTTCACGTGGAAGATCGGCGCCTGGACCATGCGCGCCACGTCGGTCGAGTAGACGCTCGAGCGGCTGTAGCGCGGGGACGTCGTGAAGCCCACCTGGTTGTTGACCACGACGTGCACGGTGCCGCCGGTGCGGTAGCCCTGGAGCTGGGAGAGGTTGAGGGTTTCGGCCACCACTCCCTGTCCGGCAAAGGCCGCGTCGCCGTGGAGCAGGAGAGGCAGGATGTCGAAGGCCCGGTCGCGGGGGAGTTGGTCCTGCTTCGCGCGCACGATGCCTTCGAGCACGGGATCGACGGCCTCGAGGTGGGACGGATTCGCTGCGACGTAGACCTTGGTCTCGTAGCCGTCGAGGCTGCGGTAGGTGCCGCTGGTGCCCAGGTGGTACTTCACGTCGCCGGAGCCCTGGACGGACTCCTCGCCGTAGTTGCCCTCGAACTCAGCGAAGATCTGGGCGTAGGACTTGCCCGCGATATTGGTGAGCACGTTGAGGCGACCGCGATGCGGCATGCCGATGGCCACCTCGATGATGTCATCGCGCGCCGCGGACGAGAGCACTTCGTCGAGGAGGGGGATCAGCGATTCAGATCCCTCAAGCGAAAAGCGCTTCTGCCCGACGTACTTCGTCTGCAGGAACGTCTCGAACGCCTCAGACTGGTTGAGCTTGTGCAGGATGCGCAGTTGCTCTTCGCGGCTGGGCTTATGGTGCGGCACCTCGACGCGATCCTGGATCCACCGCCGCTGCTCCGGATCCTGAATATGCATGTACTCGATGCCGATGCTGCGGGTGTAGGAGTCGCGCAGGACGCCGAGGATCTCGCGCAGTTTCATCAGCGGGCGACCGGCGAAGCCGCCCGTGGCGAACTCGCGGTCGAGATCCCACAGGGTGAGTCCGTGGGACAGGACGTCGAGGTCGGGGTGCATGCGCTGCTCGTACTCGAGCGGGTTGGTGTCAGCCATGAGGTGACCGCGGACACGGAAGGCGTGGATGACCTCCTGGACGCGCACGGTCTTGTCGAGGTCGGTCTCATGGGAGGCGGAGATGTCGCGCGCCCACTGGATGGGCTCGTAGGGGATGCGCAGGCTGCGGAAGATATCGCCGTAGAAGTCGTCGCCCCCGAGCAGCAGCTCGTGGATGCGGCGCAGGAACTCACCTGACTGGGCACCCTGGATGACGCGGTGGTCGTACGTCGAGGTGAGTGTGAGGGTCTTCGACACGGCATTGCGAACGAGGGACTCCTCGGAGGCGCCCTGCCACTCGGCGGGGTACTCCATGGCGCCGACGCCAACGATGCAGCCCTGGCCCTGCATGAGCCGCGGCACGGAGTGCTCGGTGCCGAGCGTGCCGGGATTAGTCAGGCTGATCGTGGTGCCGGCGAAATCGTCGACGGTGAGCGCTGCCGCGCGGGCACGGCGTACGACATCCTCGTATGCGGCCCAGAAGCCAGCGAAGTCCAGTGCCTGGGCGCCCTTGATGTTGGGCACCAGCAGCTGACGCGATCCGTCGTCCTTGACGAGGTCGATGGCGACGCCGAGGTTGACGTCCTCGCGGCGCGACACGGCGGGCTTGCCGTCGACCTCGGTGAATGAGTCGTTCATCGCGGGCACCGCGGCGATGGCGCGCACAAGTGCGTATCCGATGAGGTGGGTGAAGGACACCTTGCCGCCGCGACCGCGGGCGAGATGGTTGTTGATGACGACGCGGTTGTCCATGAGCAGTTTCGCGGGCACTCCGCGCACGCTCGTGGCCGTGGGCACCGTGAGCGATGCCTCCATGTTGCCGACGACGCGTGCGGCCGGCCCGCGCAGCGGCACAATCTCAGTCGACACGGCAGGCGCGGGTGCGGCAGGAGCTGGGGTGGCGGGGGCTGCCGGTGCGGGTGCTGCCGATGCGGGGGCTGCGGGGGCCGGGGCTGCGGGGGCGGCGGCTACGGGTGCGCCGTGCCCATTGGCGGCTGCGTGGTCGAGTTGGGCCTTGAGGGCGGAGCCGTCTGCCGGGGTGT
>CAYYZU010000143.1:0-1632 GCA_964476205.1 uncultured Actinomyces sp.
CGCCTCACAACAAGCCAGCAGGAATGGCTGGTGCTGGCCCTGCTCACGGCCTTGGCCACCGTGGTCTACGAGCTCTGGCCCAGGCTCGACCTGAGCATCAGCGGCCTCTTCTTTGAACAGGGCAGGTTCCAAGGCAGCCAGTGGGCCTGGCCGGACTGGCCTATCTCGGCTTCGCTGCACGCCGCCGCTAACGAACGCCCCGCCCTAGGCGCCCTACGGCGAGGGGACATGCCCAGGCTAATATTTGACCAATCGGTCTCAAATGGCTACGTTGGAAGTCCTGGCCAAAGAGGGGCTTGCTCGTGGGTCGACCGCCGATCGTGGATCGTGACACCGCCTTGGAACGGATCATGTACCGGTTTTGGAGCACCGGTTTCCACTCGACGTCTCTGGACGACCTGCTCGAAGCGAGCGGCATGCATCGGGGCAGCTTCTACCGGACGTTCGGTGACAAGCGAGCTGCCTTCGACGCCGCGTTCGCGCTCTACGTCCAACGGGTGGCCGAAACCGACGTGTTCCCGGCGCTCACTTCGACGGGATCGCCCATGACGAGGTTGGAAGACCTGCTCATTGCCAGGCTTGACGCTGCCCTAGGAGATGCCGGGCATGCCGCAGGCGACCGGCCAGGGTGTCTGATCACGAACACCGCGACTGAACTCGCGGCACATGACGAGCAGGCAAGTGAGCAGGTCAGTGCAGCGCTCGGCGGGGCCCGCGACTCGATCGCAGCCCTCCTGCGCGCTGCAGTAGAGGCGCATGAGGTCGCTTCCGCCTTGGATGTCGACGCGGCTGCAGACCATCTCTTCACCCTGCTCCAGGGTGCGATTGTCATGAGTCGCAGCGGCCAGAGTGCGGATCGCCTTCATGAGTTACTCCGCAGGGCAATTGATGTCGTTGTCCCATCCCCAGCCGAAGGAGAACCTCGATGACGCAATCACACCTGCACCAGCGGGTGAAGCGCTGGTCGAGCGTGCCGCTAGTCGGTTTCGATCTCCTGGCCGCTCTGAGCGCCATCGTCCTCGCGGTGATCGGCACCGGTGCGCCGGACAAGCTCGCCTGGCTCGGTGCGGCCGTCGCCACAGCGGCCCTGCCCCTGCAGTTGGTGGGCTTCTACGCCCTTCGCAGGGGTCGCACCTCACGGAACCTGACGGTGACGACCGTCCTCGCCTCAGTGGCCACGGTGATCGCAGTCGGAGCGTCGTGGCGCGCCGGCACGCCATGGCCGGCCGTGGTCGCGATCCTGGGTCTGCTCACCACGCAGTTCTATGCGCGCTGGTACTCGCGGCTCGATCGGCAACACCAGGTCGCCCTCGAGGTGGGCGCTCGTGTGCCGCACTTCGAGGTGCTTGACGTCGACGGGACCACGGTGACCTCAGAGTGCTTTCTCGGGCACCCCGCGGCCTTCGTGTTCATTCGCGGCAACTGGTGTCCGCTATGCGTTGCGCAGGTGCGGGAGCTCGCCGCGTCCTACCAGGCGTTGGCCGCTCGAGGAATTGAGGTTGCGCTCATTTCGCCACAGTCGTTGGACGAGACTCGAGCCCTTGCCGAGAGATTCGGAGTGGCCTTTCGCTACCTCACAGACCCCGGTGCCTCCGCCGCCGCATCACTGGGCATTCGCCACGACGGGGGTGT
>CAYYZU010000143.1:1642-5452 GCA_964476205.1 uncultured Actinomyces sp.
CCAACTCGGCTACGAAGCCGACACGGTGTTTCCCACCGTGATCGTCATCGACGAGTCCGGGACTATCGTCTTCAGCGACCAGACCGACGACTACAGGGTGCGCCCCGAACCCGCGATGTTTATCGCCGCGCTCGACTCCGCACGCCGCAGGTAGGCGGCGCTCAGCTCACCACATCGGGGTCGAAGGAGTAGCCGAAGCCCTTGCGGGTGACGATGCACTCGCCCAGACCCGTCGGCTCGAGGATGATGCGCAGGCGCCGGATGTACTCCGTCACCGAGCCCTGCGTGCGCCATGCCGATCCCCACACGGCGCGCAGGAGGTCCTCGCGGCTGAAGACGACGTCCGGATGCGCGGCGAGGTGGTGGAGCAGGGTGAACTCCCGCGCGGACATGCGCACGGGTGATCCATCCACCGAGACCAGGCGGCGCCGCGCATCGATGCGCAGGCGACCGATCTCTACGTCGCCGAGTTCCGTTGCGGGCGCTGGCTGAGGCGCGAGAGCACGCGGACTCAGGACGACGATGTCGTAGTCCATGGCCTCGATGGGCAGCCGGCCCGTCGCGTCGGAGTGATCACGCACGTCGACGCGATAACCCGCACCGCCGAGCACTCCCATGAGCCCATCCATATGCCCACTGGGCGCGTTTCCCAGCACGAGCACGCGAGCGGCAATTCCGCCTGCGGAGTCGATTCCCCCGACTGTCATGGATCCCCCCGAATCCTCGGACCGAAGCCCTGCACCTCCCCCGTGGTGGCGCAGAGACATCGTGGCACATCTCACCGGCATTGGCCCCGACTAGGTGCCCCGCTCGATCACAGGCCCAGTTCGACTACAGGCCCAGTTCGACCCGGGCAGCGTCAAAGGCCGCTGCCGGGTCGAGGACATCCAGCAGGATGCTGCGCATCCCGACGACCCGGCCACCCTCGACGTAGGACGGGTTGTCGTCGATGAAAACGATCTGCTCAGGCGGCAGGCCCAGGAGTTCTGCCGACAGCAGATAGGGCCGTGGGTCGGGCTTGCGGATGCCCAGTTCGGAGGAGTCCACGAGGACGGGGAAGTCGGGGAACCATGCCTGCGACTCCACCCACTCGCGGCCCTGGAAGTCCATGAGCTCGTTGGTGAGAATCCCGAGCGCCCGGCCCGCGGCCTTGCACTCCTCCACGAGAGCGAGGGCCTCAGGCCGGACGGCCTCCACCCCAGGCTGCTGGAACATCGCGCGCATGAGGTGCGGATGCCCATCGAGTGGGGCGCCGTTGGCGACAGCCGTGTCGGCGAAGGTGAGCCAGTACTCCCGCTCGGTGATCTCGCCGCGCCGGTAGCGCTCCCACGTCTCGTCGGGTGCGGTCCACTCCAGGGGCCCGCGGCCGACGACGGTGCCCGCGGGCAGTCCGCGCAAGCGCTCGTAGTCGTCGGCGATCTCCCACGCAGACTTGAAGAGCACGACACCGACATCGAGCAGCAGGGCCTGTGCATGGGTCATGACGACAGATCCTCCAGTGCGGCGATCGCATCGAGGGACTCGGGGTTGGCGAGTGCGTCGCGATTGCGCACGGGCCTGCCGTTGACGGTGTTGGCCACCGCGATCTCGGCCAGCTTGCCCGTGAGCGTGCGGGGCAACTCGGTCACCTGAGCGACCACCGCGGGCACGTGGCGGGGCGATCCCCGCTCGCGCAGGGTGCTGCGGATGCGCCCGCGCACGTCGTCGTCCAGCGCGGCGCCGGGCCTGAGCACGACGAGGAGCACCATGCGGGTGTCGCCGTCCCAGGCCTGCGCGAAGGCAAGAGCGTCGACGACCTCAGGCACGTGCTCGAGGGCGGCGTAGATCTCGCCGGTGCCGATGCGCACGCCCGCAACATTGAGCGTGGCATCGGATCGCCCGTGGATGATGAAGCCGCCGTTGCCGGTCCGCGAGGTCAGGTCGCCATGCGTCCACACGCCGGGGAAGCGGTCGAAGTAGGTCTCGTGCAGGCGCGAGCCGTCGTCATCTCCCCAGATGCCCAGCGGGACGGTGGGGAAGGTGTTGCGGCACACGAGCTCGCCCGGGGTGCCATCGGTCGTGGGATTGCCTTCCTCGTCGTACACCACGACGTCCATGCCCAACGTCGGCCGCGTGATCTCACCGGGCCACACCGGCAGTGTGGGCGAGGCGGAGACGAAGCAGCCCACGAGATCGGTGCCGCCCGAGATCGGCTGAGGCATCACTTCATCGCCGAGTTGATCGACGAGCCAGCGCGCGGTCGCCTCCGTGAGCGGCGAGCCGGTCACCAAGACCATGCGCAGGCTCTCGAGATCGCGCCCCTCGCGGAGTCGCTTACCGTCGGAACGCATCGCATCGAGCAGGCGCGCACCCAGCCCGAGGTGCGTGAGATCGGCGATGTCAGCGAGCCCGAAGAGCGCGTCGGACGATGGGTACGTCGGAGCGCCGTCGTGCAGCACCAGCGTTGCGCCGGTCGCCAGGACCGAGACCGCCCAGTTCCACATCATCCATCCGGTGGTCGTGTAGAAGCACACGCGATCACCGGGCCCGAAGTCACCGTGCAGGCCCGCCTCAACCAGGTGCTTCACGAGCACACCGCCCGCACGATGCACGAGGCACTTGGGCTTGCCGGTCGTGCCGGAGGAGAAGAGCACGTACGCCGGGTGGTCGAAGGGCAGCGCCTCCGCCTGCAGTGCCGCCCCACGATGGCGTCGCTCCGCATCAGTGAGCAGATCGACCTGGAGCAAGCGGTCGCTGCCGGCGACGCAGCGCGCCGCGATCCCGGCGACGTCAACGACGTCGGGGTCGACCGGGCTCGTCGGGTCATCAGTCCCAGGGACGACTAGCACCGCGCGCACGCTGGGTAGCTCGCGTACGAGTTGGACGAGGTGGTCGCGGCGCTCGTGGCGCTTGCCCGCCCAACGGTAGGACGTCGTGCCGACGAGGAGGACGGGATCGAGCTGGCCGAAGCGATCGACGATCGCGGGCACCCCGAACTCCGGTGCCGCACTCGACACCACGGCGCCGACCGCAAGTCCCGCAAGGTTGACGACAAGGGCCTCAATGCCCACGGGAAGCACGAGTGCGATGCGATCTCCGGGCGCGACTCCGCGAGCCCGCAGGACTGCCGCAGCAGCGGCCACGCGCTCGACGAGCTCCTCGCGCGTGAGCGACGCAACAACGCCGATACCGTCGCCGACCTCGCCTGTCTGCACCACGGCGGGCAAGCCCGCGGCGTCTCGCTCGGGCACCGGCCGCAGGTAGGTGTCGACGATGTTGAGGCTTGCACCGGGGAAGAAGCGTGCCTCCGGGAGCACGGCCGGCTCCGCAGCCACGGCTCCTCGCGTGCCGACGACACCGAAGTGATCCCACACCAGCGACCAGAAGGCATCGGGCTCGGCGATGGACCAGGCGTGCAGGTCGTCGTACGCCGTGAGATCGCGCCCCGTCCGCTCGCTCGCGGCCGCGGCGAACGCGCCCATCCGCGTGGGCGCCCCTTGCGGCGTGAAGACCGGCTCGCTCATGGCGGCATCCTGTCACCGGGACCGGGGAGTCGGCGTACCGTGGTGCGCCCCAGCCCAACAGAGACGGCTCCGCCGACTCGCCGGGCGAGACCAGGAGGTGAGCCGTGGCGGATGCGCAGCGGCCCATGAGTGCGCAGGACGCCCTCTGGCTCACCATGGATCGCCCGAACAACCTCATGGTCATCGACGGCGTCATGCTCTTCGACGGCGAGCCGGAGTGGGATGCGCTCCTCGCGGCGACCACGGAGCGCGTGATCGATCGCTTCCCCGTCTTCCGCTCGCGCGCCCTGCTGGGCGAAGGCGGATG
>CAYYZU010000144.1:0-5395 GCA_964476205.1 uncultured Actinomyces sp.
TGCTCGCCGAGCTCATGGCCTGCACGGCATCGCTGGACAAGGTCAAGGAGTTCTCGTCCTACGCCATGGAGGGCTTCAACTCCGGCGACACCGTCGTCGTCATCGGCTCCGGCCCGCTCGGCCTGCTCCACATCGCCAAGGCCGACATGATGGGCGCTGGCCAGATCATCGCCACGGACCTCTCGGAGCACCGACTCGCCTTCGCCAAGCGCTGCGGCGCAGAGGTCACCCTTAATGTGTCTACTTCGTCAGCCGAGGAACGGATCGCCGAGGTCAAGAAGTTGACGCACGGTCGCGGTGCCGATGTCGTGCTCTACATGGCTAACACGCCGTCGTCCTTCGTCGAAGGTATCGAGATGCTCAAGCGCGGCGGCATGATGCTCGAGATGGGCAACTTCGCCGACACCGGCGAGATCACCATGAACGTCCACCGCCACGTCTGCAGCAAGAACATCCGCCTGATCGGGCTCACCAACCATCCATCGACCGGCTACGGCCCGGCCCTGCGACTGCTCGAGCGCTACGCCGACCGTTACCCCTTCGAGGAGTTCGTGAGCCATGAGTTCGGGCTCGCCGATGCCGATCTTGCCCTGCACACCTCGATGAGCCCCGAGAGCCTCAAGGTCGTCATCAACCCGTCCCTGCCATAACCATCTGAATCGAGGCGTCATGAAGTCCCCCCTCACGCGTGGCGTCTTGTCCCTGGCCACCTTCTGCCTGCTCGTTGTCCCCGTCGTCGCTGCATCGCCCGTCCAGGCCGCCTCGTCGGCGGCCTTCCTCAAGGGCACCTGGGTGGGTCCGATGTCGGGCTTCACGGACCCGGCCTTCTGCGGCGGCTACACCCACTGCACGGGCACGGAGAAGATCACGATCACCAAGGTCAAGGGCCACGCCGCCAAGGGCACCTGGCAGTACAAGTCAGGCGGCGGGTGGTCTGATCCAGAGCCGCTGACCTTCGTCGTGCGCGCCGTCGGCAACGGCACCTGGCAGGTGTACGGCTCCCACCCGGGCGGTGTCTACGACGGGATCTACACGCCGTGGACCGGAGAACTCGAGATGGCGTTCATGAGCCCCGATGACGTGAGCGGCACGCTCTTCTTCACACTCACGAAGAAGAAGTAGCCGGCCCATCGAGGTAGCGCACGCCGGTGAGGTCCTCGCTCACGGTCCACAGGCGGTTGGCCGCCTCATCGTCCCGTGCCGAAGCGGTCATGCCGACGAGCTTGGGGTGGCCGCGCTGCTCGCCGAAGCCGTCGGGGCCGACGTAGTCACCGCTGCGGATCGCGGGGAAGGTCGCCGCGAAGAGCGTGGGGAGCGCACCCTTAGCCGCGCTCTGGGCCATCACCTTGTTCAGCCCGCCCATCACGGCGTTCATCCAGCCCTGGCCGCGCATCTCGGGGCCGACGGCCTGCAGGTGCGTGCTCGCGTAGCCGGGGTGCGCGGCCACCGATGCGATGGTTGATCCCGCGCGCTCAAGGCGCTCGGCGAGCCCACGCATGAAGAGCAGGTTGGCGAGCTTGCTCTGGCCGTAGGCGCGCCAGGCACCGTACTTGCGCTCGCCCATGAGGTCGTCGAAGTCCATGCGTCCCATGCGATGCGCCTGCGACGAGACGGTGACGATGCGCCCGTCGGGCCGGATGGCTTCGAGGAGGCGCCCGGTGAGTGCGAAGTGCCCGAGGTGATTGGTGCCGAGCTGCATCTCGAAGCCGTCGGCGGTCGTCCGCTGAGGGATGGCCATGATTCCGGCGTTGTTGATGAGCAGGTCGAGGCCTTCGGGATGGGACTCCCGCCACAGCCAGGCGAACTCATCGATCGAGGAGAGGTCGGCCAGATCGAGGCGGCGCACCTCCAGCGAAGCCTGCGGCACGCGGGCGCGGATCTGCTCGGCGGCCGCCTCGCCCTTGGCGGTGTCGCGGACCGCCATCGTGACGTCGGCCCCGTGGGCCGCGAGGGCCAGGGTCGTCTCGAAGCCGAGCCCGGAGTTGGCCCCCGTCACGATGGCCCGGCGGCCCGTCTGCGCGGGCATGTCGGCCGCGGTCCACTTGTCGCTCATGGTGCCAGTGAAGCGGCCCGGGGCCCGGGTCGCCAGCCGGACCTCGATTCGGGGTTCCCCCAGAGCCCCGTGTACGCTTCCGGGGCTGCGGGCTCACGCTCGCGCGCCCCTTTAGCTCAGTCGGCAGAGCGTCTCCATGGTAAGGAGAAGGTCTACGGTTCGATTCCGTAAAGGGGCTCGGCCGGGTCCGTGCAGGGCCTGATCCACCAGATCAGCACATCAGGGGCGGAGTAGCTCAGCCTGGCAGAGCAAGCGGCTCATAATCGCTGTGTCGCCGGTTCAAGTCCGGCCTCCGCTACGACGCGGCGTATGCCGCACCCGCGGCGCAAGCCGCACCCGCGGCACCAGCCGCACCGAGGGCGCCCCGGCGTCAGAACAACAGGAGGACCCCGTGGCGAGCAAGTCATCGGACGTCAGGCCGAAGATCACCATGGCCTGCGAGGAGTGCAAGAACCGCAACTACATCACGAAGAAGAACCGGCGCAACGACCCGGATCGCCTCGAGGTGTCGAAGTTCTGCCCCTCGTGCAACAAGCACACCATGCACAAGGAGACGCGCTGACGCTCAATGCGGCACTCGTCGGCCGGACCTATCCGCCGACGAGTCCGTACGTCGTCGGTCGCGAGAAGGTGCGCGAGTTCGCCACCGCGATCGGCGACGCCAACCCGGCGTATCACGATGTCGACGCCGCCCGTGCGCTCGGCTACTCCGATGTGGTGGCTCCGCCGACCTTCGCATTCGTGATCGCCTACGCCGGCTCAAGCCAGGCGGCGATGGATCCCGAGCTCGGCCTCGACTACTCCCGCGTCGTCCATGGCGAGCAGCGCTTCTCCTACTCCCGCCCCATCGTCGCCGGTGATGCGCTCGTGGCCACCGCGACCATCGAGGCCATTCGCGCCGTCGCGGGCAACGACATCCTCACCACGCGCGTCGACCTCTCCACCGAGTCGGGCGAGCACGTGGTCACCACGACGACCGTGATCGTGGCCCGCGGCACCGCCGAGGAGTCGGCATGAGCGATGTCGCCGTCGGCACCACCCTGCCGCCCCAGACCTTCCGGGTGACCCGGTTCGACCTCGTCCGCTACGCGGGCGCCTCCGGTGATTTCAACCTCATCCACTGGAACGAGCGCTTCGCGAAGTCGGTCGGCCTGCCCGACGTCATCGCCCACGGCATGTTCACCATGGCCGAGGCGGCGCGCGTGGTCACCGACTGGCTCGGTGATCCTGGCCGGCTCGAGGAGTACGCCGTGCGCTTCACGCGCCCCGTCCCCGTGCACGACGATGACGCTGGCTCGGTGGTCGAGGTCTCCGGCGAGGTGACCGAACTGCTCGACGGCGGTCGCGCCAAGGTCATGCTCACCGCCACCCACGAGGGACAGAAGGTCCTCGGCAACGCCTGGGCCATCGTCCGGCTGCCATGAGCGCGAAGGCGCCTGGCGGGGCGGCGGAGCCACCCCTGTCGGACTTCACCACCCTGCGCACCGGTGGACCAGTGGAGCGATTGGTCGTCGCCGATACTGACGCCGAGCTCATCGAGGCCGTTGCCGCTGCGGACGCCGCGGGGGAGACCATCACGATCCTGGGCGGTGGCAGCAACGTCGTTGTCTCCGATGACGGCCTTCCGGGCACGGTGGCGCTGGTCCGCACGCGCGGCATCGACGTCTCCATCGACTCCTGCTCGGGTGCCTGGGTCACCGTCGCCGCAGGCGAGCCCTGGGACGACCTAGTGGCGCGCGCCGTGGCGGCGGAGTGGTCGGGGGTCGAGGCCCTGTCGGGCATCCCTGGGCTCACCGGAGGTACGCCGATCCAGAACGTCGGCGCCTACGGCCAGGAAGTCGCCGACACCATCGCTCGCGTCACGGCGTACGACCGGGTGACTTCCCGCACCGAGGTGATCGCCGCGGGCGACTGCGGCTTTGGCTATCGCTCCTCGCGCTTCAAGTCGAGTCCCGGCCGTTATGTCGTGCTGTCGGTGACCTTCCAGCTCCCGCTCGGATCGATGTCTGCGCCCATCGGCTACGCCGAGCTCGCTTCCCTCCTCGGCGTCGCCGTGGGGGAGCGCGCACCGGCGAGCGAGGTCCGCGACGCCGTGCTCGACCTGCGTCGCGGCAAGGGCATGGTGCTGGATTCGGCCGACCACGACACCTGGAGTGTGGGGTCCTTCTTCACTAATCCGATCGTCGAGGCCAGCCAGGTGCCCGAGGGCGCTCCCGCATGGCCCGCTGCCGAGGGAACTCCCGGCCTCGTCAAGACCAGTGCCGCTTGGCTGGTCGAGCAGGCTGGCTTCCCTCGTGGCTATCCGGAGGGTGGGGCGGCGCGACTGTCCACCAAGCACACGCTCGCGATCACCAACCGCGGCTCGGCCACGACGCGCGATGTCGTCGCCCTGGCGCACGAGATCCGAGCCGGGGTGAGCGATCGCTTCGGCATCGAGCTCGTCGCCGAACCGGTGCTGCTCGGCTGCTCCCTCGACTAGCCATCCCGGCTGCCCATCAATCCGAACTTCGAGCGGAAGATGTCCCTAAACGACACTCTCCGCTCGAAGTTTGAGCTGGCGCGGGAGTGATGCCCGTCTGCCTAGCGGGCTTCGCCGAGCAGCGCGGCGATCCGGCCCACGCCCTCCTCGATGTCCGCATCGCTGGTCGCGTAGGACAGGCGCATGTAGCCCGGGGTGCCGAACGCCTCGCCGGGCACCACGGCCACCTCGGCCTCATCCAGGATCAGCCCGGCCAGGTCGGCCGACGACGCCGGTCGCTGGCCACGGATCTCCTTGCCCAGCACCCCCTTGACTGAGGGGTACACGTAGAACGCGCCCTCTGGCGTCGGGCAATCGACGCCCGGAATCGCCGACAGGAGGTCGACGATGAGGCGACGGCGGCGATCGAAGGCCACCTTCATCTCGTCGACGGCCGCGAGGTCACCGGATACGGCGGCCAGGGCGGCCACTTGGGAGACGTTGGCGACATTGGAGGTCGCGTGCGACTGGAGGTTGCCGGCCGCCTTGATCACGTCGTCGGGGCCGATCATCCAGCCCACGCGCCAACCCGTCATGGCGTAGGTCTTGGCGACGCCGTTGACGACCACGCAGGTGTCGGCGATCTCAGGCACGAGCACGGGCATGGACGCGAACTGCGCATCGCCGTAGACCAGGTGCTCGTAGATCTCGTCGGTGACGACCCAGATGCCATGCTCGGCAGCCCAGCGACCGATCGCGGCCACCTGCTCAGGCGTGTACACGGCACCGGTGGGGTTGGAGGGTGAGACGAAGACGAGCAGCTTGGTGTGCGGCGTGCGCGCGGCCTCAAGCTGCTCCACGGTCGCGCGGTAGCCGCTGGCCTC
>CAYYZU010000145.1:0-1268 GCA_964476205.1 uncultured Actinomyces sp.
TGATGTGCTCCTTGTGCTCGACGCCGAAGCGCTGCTCCTCATCGACGATGAGCAGGCCGAGGTCCTTGAATCTCACCTGCGGCGTGAGCATGCGGTGCGTGCCGATCACCACGTCGACCGTCCCGTCGGCCAAGCCCTCGAGAGTGTGCTTGGCCTCCGCATCTGTCTGGAATCGCGACAGGGCCGCGACGCGCACCGGGAAGGGCGCGTATCGCTCGGTGAACGTGCGGAAGTGCTGCTGCACGAGCAATGTCGTGGGCACGAGTACGGCCACCTGCTTGCCCTCCTGGACCGCCTTGAAGGCAGCGCGCACGGCGATCTCCGTCTTGCCGTAGCCGACATCGCCGCAGATCACGCGGTCCATGGGGATGGCGCGCTCCATGTCGGCCTTGACCTCATCGATGCTCGCGAGCTGGTCGGGGGTCTCGACGAAGGGGAAGGCATCCTCGAGTTCGTGCTGCCAGGGGGTGTCCTGGCCGAAGGCATGACCGGGTGTCGCCTGGCGCTTGGCGTAGAGACGCACGAGTTCGTCGGCGATCTCCCTGACCGCGCGCCGTGCCCGCGCCTTGGTGCGCTGCCAGTCGGATCCGCCGAGCTTGCTCAGCGCGGGCGCCTCGCCGCCGACGTACCGGGTGACCTGATCGAGCTGATCCGTGGGCACGTACAGGCGGTCGGGAGGTTGCCCTCGGCGCGATGCGGCGTACTCGATCACGAGGTACTCGCGCGTGGCATCGGCGACAGTGCGCTGTGCCATTTCGACATAGCGACCCACCCCGTGCTGCTCGTGCACGACGAGGTCGCCCGTCGCGAGTTGGAGCGGGTCAATCGCACGCCGACGCCGCGAGGGCATGCGCGCCGCGTCGCGGACCGGAGATCGCTCCCCGAAGAGGCCCGCCTCGGCGACGAGCGCGAGACGACCCCCGGGCGAGAAGAAGCCGCCCTGCCAACGGGCCGTCGACACCGACACGGCGGAGGGATCCGCGCCCGCATCGACATCCGTGGTGGCCGCGATCCCCTCATCGCGCAGCGACGCGGCGATGCGCTCGGCAGACCCCGGCCCTTCGACGAGGACCAGGACCCGATCGCCGGCGGCACGCCACGCCCGCACGTCTTCGAGCACCTCCGGGAGACCTCCGCGACGATCGGGAAGCGGACGGGCATCGATGACGACGTCATCGCCCTCGCGGGCGAAGGAATCGATCGTCCAGACCGGTCCGCGTGCTCGCGCCGCTGCCTCCACCTCCGTGACGGAGCGGTACGCCGCGGCG
>CAYYZU010000145.1:1278-5331 GCA_964476205.1 uncultured Actinomyces sp.
CCAGTGCAGCGTGGATCTCGTGGCGCAACGCATCGGACAGGTCCAGACCCTCGACATCGAGCGGGGTGGCCGCTCCGGCCGCCGCTCCGTGCCACGAGGCCTCGAGGAACTCCTGCGAGGTGCGCACGAGATCGTCAGCCCGCGCGCGAATGCGCTCGGGATCGCAGACGAGCACCAGGGATCCGAGCGGCAGCACGTCAACGAGGAGCTCCATGCCGTCGGCCAGCACCGGCGCAAAGGCCTCCATGCCGTCGACGACCACGCCCTCGGCGACCCGGTCGAGCACCTCCGCCGCGCGTGGATGGGCAGCTGCGAGCGCCCGCGCGCGGTCGCGCACCGCGGGCGTGAGCAAGAGCTCGCGGGCCGGGTGGAGCTCGACGCGCCCCACGTGGGTGCGTGAGCGCTGGTCTGATACCGCGAAGTCGCCCCAGAGTTCGATGCGCACGGGGTGCTCGGCAGTCGTCGGGAAGATGTCGATGATGCCGCCACGCACCGCGAAGTGGCCGCGGCGCTCCACCAGATCGACGCGGGAGTATCCCCGGAGCACAAGTGCGGCGACGACGCCGTCGACGTCGATGTCCTCACCCTCCAGCAGCACGATCGGATCAAGGTCGGCAAGGCCGGAGACCAGGGGTTGCAGCACGGATCGGACAGGGGCGCACACGACGCGCAAGGGGTCGCCCTGCGACGGATGCACGATCCGCTGCAGGGCGGCGACACGTGCACCCGCCGTGTCAGCCGCGGGGCTGAGCCGCTCGTGCGGCAGCGTCTCCCACGAGGCAAAGACCACGGCGCTGCGCTCACCGAGTTGGTCCTCGACCGCATCCGCGATGTCCTCGGCCTCGCGCGCGGTGGCGGTGACGACAAGGATCCGGCGGTCTTCGGTCACCTCGGCCGCGAGGGCCGCGACGACCGCGGGCCGCACTCCCGGGATCGCGGCCACGTGCACGCCGTCCGTGCCGCGGAGGGCGAGGTCGGCCGCCGTGGCGATGCCCGGGATGGCGCTGAGGGCACCCCTCAGGCCGGGCAGCGTCACGCTCCCGGCGCGCGCAGCATGCCCGCGCGCAACTCTTCGGCGAAGTCCGGCAGGCCCACGAGGAGATCGGTGACGTAGGGACGCTCCTGATTGAAGCTCACCGGCCGCCCATCGACGTGCGACGCGGTGAGGCCATGGGCGTGCGCGACCGCCAACGGGGCTGCCACGTCCCACTCGTAGAAGCCGGTGTCATGCACGTACGCCTCAGCGCGGCCCGACAGGATCTCGTTGACCTTGGCGCCGACGGAGCCCACGTCAACCACCTCGACGCCGTACCCATGCCCCTGCTCGCGCAGGTGAGCGTCGAGGGCAGCCACCACGTCGGCGAGCACGGCCGGGGGGCGCGTGCGCGACGCGACAATGCGGACCGGCCGATCCTGCGGCAGCGCCCGCGCGGGGACGGGCACGTCGTCCGAGCGTCGCGCGAGGCCCTGCGCGGGCAGGTCGACGGTGCTGGCGCTCAGCCGACCGCCACCCGGGGCGGCAGGGTCGGCGTGCCACAGCACGATGTGGACCGCGAAGTCGACGCGGCCCTGGCCGTACTCCCAGGTGCCGTCCAGCGGATCGACGATCCACACGCGCTCGGCCGTCAGCCGGGCCAGGTCGTCGGCACCCTCCTCGCTGAGGACGCAGTCATCCGGTCGCGCCTCGGCGAGACGGGCCACGATGAGTTCGTGGGAAGACGCATCTGCCTTCTTGCGCAGGGCGTCGGCCGTCTCCTTGTCCTCCACAGGCCCGAAGCCCTCGCGCAGCTCCAGCAGCAGGCGACCTGCCTCTGCAGCGACGGTCGCGGACACCTCCATGTCGGTCGCACCGGCGAGGGATGTGGGAGTCATGGCGTGCCCTTCGGACGAGTCGGATATGCGGACTGCTCGATCTAGTCGGAGTTGAACCTATTCTGCGCCACGGCGACACCATCCTCGATAACGCACTCGATCGCGTCGTCGGCGCGATCGATGAGCAGGGCGAGTTCGTCACGCTGCCCCGCAGCGAAGGCCTTGAGGACGTAATCAGCGGGGTCCTGCCGGCCAGGGGGTCGACCAATGCCGACGCGAATCCGGATCGTGTCGCCGGTGCCGAGGGTCCTACGGATGCTGCGCAGGCCGTTGTGGCCGCCGTCGCCGCCGCCCTGCTTCACGCGCAGGGCACCGAAGGGGATGTCGAGTTCGTCATGGACGATGACCGTCCGCTCGACGGGCACGTCGAAGTGCTGTGCCAGGGCCTTAACAGGGCCGCCCGACTCGTTCATGTAGGAGCGCCCGCGTGCGAGGACGACGCGATGCCCCTGCCACCGTGCGTCGAAGACATCGCAGCGGGTGTAGCGATCGGACTTCAGGCGGCCACCCCATCGATCGGCCAGTGCCTCGACAGCCATGACACCGACGTTGTGACGCGTGGGCGCGTACTCCGGGCCGGGATTGCCGAGCCCCACGACCAGCCAGGCAGGCATGGCGTCGCTTCCCTCCTCGCCGCGCGAGCGGCGGAAGAGCCTCAGGATTCGTCGCCGGCGCTGTCAGCGGCGTCGCCGGTGCCTTCAGCCACGACGGCCTCGACGTCCTCAGCGGGGCCCTTGGGCGCGGATGCCGTGGCCGCCGCCTCCGCAGCCGCGGCTGCCTCGGCGACGAGCACCTCGGCCTCGGCTGCGCGATCGCGCGCCTCGGCAGCGGACACGATGATGAGATCGACATGCTCGATGGTGCGCTTGACCGGGTCGCGCTGGATGTCGCGCGGCTTGGCGAGGGTGGTCGCCGATCCCTGAACGATCTCGAGAGTGACCTTGGGCTTGCGCAGTGCCTGCTCCAGGTCGTGCCCGGGCAGCGACAGGTGCACGAGCTGGGCATCGCTGCCGTAGAGGACCACGGGGATCCGACCGGAGCGGCGCAGTTTGCGCGCGGCCCCCTTGCCGAAGTCGGAGCGAGGCTCGGCCTCCAGGCGGATGTTCACGTTGATCCTCCTCGTCCACCGTCGGAGACGTCCTCCGAGCGGAGCAGCCACGGCGCGGTGCGGCCAGCGGCCACGTCGATCACGGTGCTTGTCGCACCCTCGCCGAGGAGCGGCATGACTCTAGCCGAGGTCCGGGCCGCCCCTGCGACCGGGGCGCGGCAGGGCCTGAGGAGCCGCGCCACCCAGAGCGCCCGTTATCGACGCTAAGCGGCCGCTGAGCGTCGATAACGGGCGGATGCCAGGGGTGGGCCGCAGAGGAGAGCTCGGTCTTCAGGGGGTGACGGGGATCCGCTCGGGGGTCTCGAACATGCGCGTGACCGACCCGTCGGTGAAGACCTCGTAGATGGCCTGCGCGAGCAGCGGTGCGATGGACAGGATCGTGAGCTTCTCGAACTGGCGGTCCGGAGGGATCGGCAGGGTGTTGGTGACGACCACCTCGCTGATCCGCGAGGCCTGGAGTCGCTGAGCCGCCGGCTCGCTGAGGATCCCATGCGTGGCAGCGACGATCACCTCGGACGCACCATTGTCGAAGAGCGTGTCGGCGGCCTTCACGATGGTGCCGCCGGTGTCGATCATGTCGTCGACGAGCACACAGATGCGGTCCTGCACATCACCGACGACCTCGAAGACACGCACGTGATTGGGGACGTCCGGGTCGCGGCGCTTGTGGATGATGGCCAGGGGCGCACCGAGCACGTCGGTCCAGCGTTCGGCCACGCGCACGCGCCCGGCGTCGGGTGAGACCACGGTGATCTGGTCTCTGGGCAGCTTCGCGGATACATGTGCTGCCAGCAGCGGTAAGGCAAAGAGGTGATCCACGGGCCCGTCGAAGAACCCTTGGATCTGTGAGGTGTGGAGATCGACGGTCATCAATCGATCCGCGCCGGCGGTGTGGAACAGGTCGGCCATGAGGCGGGCGGAGATCGGTTCGCGGCCGCGGTGCTTCTTGTCCTGGCGTGAATAGCCATAGAACGGAACGACCACGGTGATGCGCTTCGCCGATGCACGCTTGAGTGCGTCGATCATGATGAGTTGCTCCATGATCCAGGTGTTGATCGGCGTGGTGTGGCTCT
>CAYYZU010000146.1:0-5297 GCA_964476205.1 uncultured Actinomyces sp.
TTGCGCGGTGCCGGCCAGCCACGTGTCCACGACCAGTCGTGCCGCCTGCATCGGGCCCAACTCCCCCACCGCGATCTCATCCCAAGCGCCGAAAAGCAGGCTCACATAGGAACTGACCAGCCATCGGATGGGAATCTGGCTACGCAACTGCCCACGCGCCTGAGCGGCCGCAAACAGAACCGCAAGGGGCGCCACCGCCTCCTGCCAGTGCGCGTCGAGCATGTCGTCCCCCACCGGCGCCATGCGTAGGAACGCCGAGTGGGGCCCCAAGGGCATGAGCCCTTCGGTCACGTCGAGCAGCAGTGCGGTGATGTCTTCCGGCGCGGGGCCGGGGATGCGCTGCATGACGGATCCGATGCGCTGAAGGGCGTGTGCGCCGAGAGCCTCGAGAAGGTCTTCCCTGGTGGCGTAGCGGTGAAAGATGGTCGTGCGGCTGATTCCTGCCGCGTTCGCGATGCTCTGAAGGGTGGCGTTCGGACGCTGGACCAGCACCTCCGCTGCCGCATCAAGGATCTGCTCGTTCCTGATCACCATGTTCAAAAGTTAACAGACACGTTCATCTTGTCCCTAGGGTCCGAACATGAACTCCGCCATCGCGTCGTCGCCCACGCCGTCACGCGAGGCCCTGCCCGATCGTCTGCGAGGGATCTCCCTGCTCGGGATCGTTGTTGTCAACGCTGCGTTCCTCGGGATCAGCATCGAAGGATTCACCCAGGCATCCGTCGACGGGACGGCAAATCTGATCACCGCTCTCCTGGTCGTCGCCATTGCCGAAGGCAAGTTCTACCTGCTCTTTTCGTTCCTCTTCGGATACAGCGCCTCGTTCATCCTGCGCGATGGCTCCGCACCTGACCGTCGACGGTTCCTGCGTCGCCTCCTGGTTCTGTTCTTGTTCGGAGTTGCCCACGCCGTCTTCTTCTTCGTCGGCGACATCCTCATCACGTACTCGATACTGGGCCTGCTCCTGCTCGCGGTGTCGCGCACTTCCGATCGCGTGCTGCGTCGATGGACTGTCGTTGCGGTGACCGTTTCCATCGTCTTGATCCTGTCCCTAACGGCATCGGTCGCTTCCTTCCCCGAGGAAGGATCCGGTCTCGAGGGCCTCGAGGATGCCATGGCCACAGGATCCTTCACGGAGGTTGCCTTGGCGCGCCTCGAGGCCCTCCCGGCGTTCCTTGGCATCGTCTTCTTCCTGCAGGGCCCGATGGCCTTTGCCGCCTTCACGCTAGGACTGCGTGCGTCGCGACGGCGCCTCCTCGCTGATCCGCTCGCCCACGTCGACCTCTGGCGTCGCCTCGCGCGATGGGGATGGTTGGTCGGACTCCCGCTGCAGGTCGTCGCAGCCGGCCTTCAGGTGAGTGCGATCGCAGGCGGCAACGCCACCTCGCCGATCGGAGCGGCGGGGCTGGCGCTCGGCCTCATCACGGCACCGATTCTCACCGCGGGATACATCGGCACAATCGCCCTGGCTCTTGCCCGCAACTCAGGATTCCTTGCGGTGATGGCACCGGCGGGACGCATGTCCCTCACCGTCTATATCGGCGAATCAGCCCTGCTCTCACTCGTCTTCGCGGGCTATGGGCTCGGCTTCTTCGGCCATTGGGGCGCCTTGCCCGTCGTCCTGACCAGTATCGCCTCCTGGGCACTCCTGTCAGTCTTCGCGTGGTTGTGGATGCGGCGGTACCGCCAGGGCCCCCTCGAGTTCATCCTGAGCCGGTTGACAGGCAGGTCCTCCTCGTAGGTGCGACCCCTGCAGGCTTGAGCTCGATACCGGGAATGTCGGGCACGATGGCCCCTTGGCGACTCCTGAACGCGCGCCATGAATCTTCTGCACAAAAGAATGAACCCGGGAGGTTTCCCGGGTTCATTCGGACGTAGCGGGGCGAAACTGGCAGGGCGAGACCATCGAGTTGCGTGCCCACCGAGTTCCCCCCAGGAAACCGCATTTCTGCACCACCTCGTGCACCCCCTGGGAGCGCAGTCCCTGCACCCTCCTTGTCAACATACGCCGGAGAGTGCATCACCTCGGCGGTTGCCATTCTCGCGAGATTGGACTCCAGGTGGCCGTGGAGGCGAGTCCCTCGGTCACGGGGTCAATGAATGCCACCACGTCATCCAGGAGCGTGGCGAAGTCTTCGGGCAGTCCCGCCACGACGTCAGGGCGCCGTCGCCAGGCGGCCCATCGTGACTGAGCGAGGGCTGGGTAGTCCCGGGCCAGTGCGGCAATCGCCGTCACCGCTACTTCTCGGTGCTCGGCCACCGATTGGATCGCGCTCTGGAGTTCGGCAGCGTTGAACTCGTGTCGATGGGACAGGGTCCAAAGATCGGCCCAGTCCCTCCAGCGTGTATTGGCGAGGCCGCGCTGCATGCCAGTGACGGACTTCTCCGCGATCACAACGTGCAGCGGGTACCCGCGCAGGGTGATCCCATCGGTGAGCAGCCCGGGAATCTCGATGTCCTGAGGTTCGGGAAAGACGGGGTCTCCAACGTTGACGTCTACTCCGATGCGAATGGTCATCGTCGCCAATATGTAGGTGAGCTTGACGCGGATGCCCGAGTACTGGTCTTCGTCTCTGATCACCTGCGACACAATCGAGCTGCCATCGAGCACGAGTCCGTCGGGCATGTCGATCGCCGCGATGCTGCTGATTCTCGCTTCGATGACACTGCGGTCATTGTCGAGTTCGAGGGCTAGAAGGTCTGCGTCCCGGGTGGGTCGGCGGGCGTCGTATGCCGCGAGGAGGACGCCACCTTTGAGCACAAAGGCTTCACGATCATCGGAGGCAGCAAGCCGGCGCAAGAATCCCTCGAGCCCGTACAGCATGGCCATCTGGTCGAACACTTGCCCGGTAGCGCGCGCGAGTGCCTGCAATGCGAGGTACTGCTCTCCCCCACGCTGAGTGCGATCCACCTTCACAGGAGCACCTGCAGCACATCGATCAGGCCGGCTCGCGCATGGGGCCAGTGCTGAGCGATGTCCAGCAGCGTGGATGGCTGGGATCCCCTGCGCCGGAGCCATGCACGCAGCGCCTCGATCGCCTGCTCGCGCGGCAGCCCGATTCGGGGGTTGAACGCATCGACGATTGATCTCGGCGCGTCATAGATGCCCATGGTCAACCCACGTCCGAACTCGAATGAAACCCTGCCGATCGCGAACGTCGCCGGCTCGTACTGATGCCACTGGACCGGCGCGGCGATTCGGGCGCGATGCTCACCACGGGGAATCGCGAGGTCCAGGCGTGCGGGGATCTCGTCAATGAGGTCATGTCGGGCCAGAGCCGACGTCAGGCAGATCGTCGCGTGCGGGGAACGGAGGTGGGCTTCTGTCAGGTCAAGGTCAAGCGGCCCGTAGCGCTCGTCCACGTACAAGCCATGAGCGAAACGAGCGAGTTCGCCTTCCCGGGCCAGCCGCTCGAGCACATCGTCGGACAGGCCCGCGTCCAGGGCCTGGCGACGACTGAAGGCAGCCGGGAGCATGCTCAGAAGGGGCGTGGCATCCACGCGGGGTTTGGCCATCACGCTCCCCTCCTCACAAATACTCAAATAGTATACCCACACAAGCCCCTCTGAGAAGACTACTTGGGTATTTGGAGGCTGAGCGCTGGGAGCTTCCTGCCTGACACGGGTGCATCGCGTCACCGGATTGCTGCTTCGGCCACCTCGCGAATCGGTGCCTGCGTCACATCGGCCCACGCCTGGATGGCCGCCGCGACAGCGAGGGCACAACCCGGCAGGAGTTGATGGCTGCCCTGGTTCACGATCAAGGTGCGCAGCGCACGAAATGCCCGACCCTTGCGGGCCAGAGCCAGCACGTCAGCGGCGGCCCGCTCCCCCGTCCAGTGCCCCGGCGGCAGTCTCACGCTCATCGCCAGTCCTGCCGGTGCGACGGACTCCCGTTCGCAAAGCCATTCATCCAGCAGCCCCAGCGCCAGTCCGATGCAGCCAGCGACCGTCGCAGAGGAGTCATCCGGCGACTCCGGCGTGACCTGATCGAGGACGGCGGCCGCGAGAACCGTGTCTCCGCTGATGATGCCCTCAGCCGCGACACGCATTGTCGCCGCGGCGAGCTCACGGGCCCTTCCCACCGGAGTGAACAACGCCATGTTGCGCCGCTCGACGGCCCGGTCCAACGCGGCCTGCAATGTCGGAACATCCACGTCATCGAGACGGCTGACATCGATCCCATCCTCAGCCAGCAATGGCGCCAACTCACGAAGCAGGTCGTCGGCCAGTCCGTGCTGGCGTTCCACACGCGGAGGACGTGGCATCGGCTCCGGTTGGCTTCGTCGTAGGTCGGGCACTCACCCATCGTGGCAGGCCCAACTGGACCCAGAACGCCACAACACCCGGGCGAAAATGCGAGGTATCGGACGGATCCAGGTCGTTGATCACCATGACAGACCACCATCACGTCACCAGGAGCAGCCGCCCACCATCAACGGGCACCGCGGACGCGCACGACGCGAGCCGTCCATCGTCAATAAACCTGTCAACAAACCCCTCCGCGAGGGGCTACTGAACCGGGGCGAAATGGGACAAGGCCCCCCGGTTGGGAGGCCTTGTGCCATTTGGTTGGTAGCGGGGGCAGGATTTGAACCTGCGACCTCTGGGTTATGAGCCCAGCGAGCTACCGAGCTGCTCCACCCCGCGCTGGCCTTGCGGCTGCGCCAAGGATACGACGGCCTATGAGCCAGGGTCACCACCGGGGTCGCCCTAGGCTGGCGCCATGCCCTTCAGCGTCGAGGTCCCCGTCACCGTCCGCTGGCGCGATTTCGACGCCCTGGGCCACGTGAACAACGCCGTCTTCCTCACCTTCCTCGAGACGGGTCGTGACCGCTTCTTCCACTCCCTGGTGGGCGACACCTTCCTCGACCTGGTGCTGGTCCGGCTGGAGATCGACTTCAAAGCTGAGATACCGATGGGGACCGAGGAAGTGCTCGTCACGTGTCGTGCAACGGGAGTAGGTCGCACGAGCATGAGGACGCAGGAGCAGATCCTGCTTCCCGGCGGCGCGCTTGCGGCACAGTCGGAGACGGTGATCGTGGCGCGAGATGCGACGACGCGCTCCTCCCGGCCCTGGACCGATGAGGAGCGCGTCGTCTTGGTCAACGCGATCGGAGAAGCCGGCTAGGTAGTTGTGCCCTCCGGCATGCCGTCGACGTAGTAGGCCTGCACCTGGGGCATGACCGGACGCATCATGAACTCCGGGCGGCGCAGTCCGCTCGGGCTCGGGCCGGGACGGGTCTTGGCCATCCACTCGCGGTAGACCTCGCGCGACTTGGCCGTGTCGACGACGA
>CAYYZU010000147.1:0-5293 GCA_964476205.1 uncultured Actinomyces sp.
TACGTGTTCGACATCGGGCTGGGCGAGATCCTCATCCTCGCGGTGCTCGGCCTGCTCGTCTTCGGGCCTGAGCGGCTGCCGCGCGCTGCCGCGGATGCCGCTCGCATGCTGCGCAATGTGCGTGCGATGGCGAGCAATGCGCGCAAGGACCTCGCCGACTCTGCAGGCGTCGATCTCTCCGGTGCGCAGGATGCCCTGCGTGACCTTCAGGACCTTCACCCCAAGCGCATGGTTGCCGGAATCTTCGAAGACGATCCGGCGGAGGGTACGGCGAAGGGATCATCGGACAAGCCGGCATCGGGCAAGGCGTCGTCCGCGCGATTCGATCCTGACGCGACGTAGCGAGCCGAGCCCGTGCGCCGGCCTAACGAGCCGCGGGGGAGATGTTCAGCGGGACGCCGGTGAGGCCGCGAGGCTTGCGCGCCAGCGTCGTCGCGAGCTCGATGAGCGATGCGGCCGCCGGGGACGACGGGTCGGTGAGCACCAGAGGAGCTCCCTGATCGCCCCCCTCGCGCAGGCGCACGTCGAAGGGGATGCGTCCCAACAGCGGCACCTGGGTGCTGAGCCCCTCACTGAGTTGTTCCGCCACTCGGGTGCCCCCGCCGATGCCGAAGAGGTCGATGGGCTCGCCGCAGTGGGGGCAGGGGAAGCCGCTCATGTTCTCGATGACGCCCACGACCTTCTGGTGAGTCTGACCGGCGAGCATGCCCGCTCGGACGGCGACCTCAGCCGCGGCCGCCTGGGGCGTCGTCACGACGACGACCTGCGAGCCGGGGAGCAACTGGGCCGTGGAGATCGCGATGTCGCCGGTGCCCGGAGGGAGGTCGAGGAGCAGGACATCGAGGTCGCCCCACCACACGTCGGCGAGGAACTGCTGCAGCGCACGGTGCAGCATCGGGCCGCGGAAGGCGACAGGCTCAGCGCTGCCGCCGGGCTTGAAGGGCAGGATCGAGATGGCGCGGACGCCGTAGGCCTCGGGCGGCATGATCATGCCCTCGACGACGGTGGGCGGGGTGGTCATGCCCAGGAGGCCCGGGATCGAGTGCCCGTAGATGTCGGCGTCCACGATGCCCACCGTGAAACCCTGAGCCGCCATGGCGACGCCGAGGTTGGCGGTGACCGAGGACTTGCCCACGCCACCCTTGCCCGACGTGATGGCGTAGACGTGCGTGCGCGACGCGGGATCGGCGAACGGGATGGACTTCTCCTCCTGGCCGCCGCGCAGGGTGCGCCGCAACTGAGCCCGCTGCTCGTCGTTCATCACGTCGAGCTCGACGTCCACATGGCGCACACCGGGGACCGATCCCACCGAGATCGTGACCCGCTGGGTGATGGTGTCGCGCATGGGGCATCCCGAGACGGTGAGGTAGATCGCCACCTTGACGCGGTCGCCCTCGATGTCGACCGACTTCACCATGCCGAGATCGGTGATGGGGCGGTGGATCTCGGGGTCCTCGACACGAGCGAGGGCAGCGTCGACTAGGGACCGATCGATGGAGGTCATGCCTCGATGCTAGGGCCGCCCTGATCGTCGCGCGAACGGTGCTCATCCGAAAGTCGGTCCGCGATCTCGTCGGCGAGGTCGCGGAGCTCGGCTCGCAGGTAGTCGCGCGTCGCGACTTCGCCCAGGGCCATGCGCAGTGCCGCGATCTCCCGGGCGAGGTACTCCGTGTCGGCCACGAGCCGATCGGTCCGCTCACGATCCTCGAGGTACTGCACCTTGTCCCGATCGGACTGCCTGTTTTGAGCGAGCAGGATGAGGGGCGCGGCGTACGACGCCTGGAGCGAGAGCAGGAGCGTCAGGAAGATGAAGGGATAGGGATCGGGCTTGAGGTTGTCAGGAGCGAAGATGTTCCAGAGCAGCCACGAGACGATGACCACGGTCATCCACGCGATGAACTTCCACGACCCGATGAAGCGGGCGATGCGCTCGGACAGGCGCCCCCACTGCTCCGGGTCGTAGGACGGCCCGCGGAGTCGTCCTCGCTCGAGCGGCTGGTCCATCCGCAGCTCGGGGCGACGACGCGACGGGCTCACGATGCGCTCCCGGTGTCGCGCCAGTCCTCGGGGAGCATGTGGTCGATGAGGTCGTCGACGGTGACGGCACCCAGCAGGTGATCGTTGGCGTCCACCACAGGCAGCGAGACGAGGTTGTACGTCGCGAAGTAGCGAGCAACGGTGGCGAGGTCCGTCTCGGGGGAGATCGGCTCGAGCGTGGTGTCGAGGATGCCGGACACGAGGGCAGCGGGCGGCTCGCGCAGCATGCGCTGGAAGTGGCAGGTGCCGAGGTAGCGCCCCGTGGGCGTGTCCGTGGGGGCTCGCGTCACATAGACCTGGGCGGCGAGCGAGGGGGAGAGCTCGGGGCTGCGCACGCGGGCGAGGGCTTCCGCGACAGTCGCATCGGAGGGGAGGATGACAGGCTCGGTCGTCATCATGCCGCCGGCGGTGTAGTCGCCGTAGACCAGGAGGCGACGGATGTCCTCAGCCTCGTCGGGCTCCATTCGTTCGAGCAGGTCCTCCGCCTGCTCGGGCGGGAGCTCGGAGATGAGGTCCGCGGCGTCATCGGGGTCCATCTCCTCGAGGACGTCGGCCGCGCGCTCCATGTCGAGCGACTGCATGATCTCGACCTGCTCGTCTTCGGGGAGCTCCTCGAGCACGTCGGCGAGACGATCATCGTCGAGTTCGCGGACGACCTCGAGTCGACGCTTGACGGTCATCTCCTGCAGCGCGAGCGCGAGATCCTGCGGGCGCATGTCATCGAGTGTCGCGAGGAAGTGCTCGGCTCCCTGTTCTTGCGGCAGCGTGAGTCCGTCGACGGCGGCCCAGTCGACGATGCGGGTATGCCCCTTGCGGCGCAGGCCCCCGCCATCCCTGATGAAGAGCTGCGTGACGAACCAGTCGCGGCTGGGGCGCTGCTCGATGCCCAGGTCGACGATCGTCACGGTGCTGGGCGTCGAGGAGCGCGCCGGATCGACAAGGGTGACGCGACGGTCCAGCAACTCTCCGAGGGCCAGTGTTTCGCCGCTGCGCTGCTGGAAGCGCCGGAGATTCACCACGCCGCTCACGACCACCTGGCCGCTGTCGATCGCGGTGACTCGCGACATCGGGACGAAGATCCGGCGGCGGCCGACGACCTCGACGACGAGGCCTACGACGCGCGGGGGCTGGGAATCCGCGCGCAGCGCCACGACGACGTCACGCACGCGACCGACCTGGTCCGCCTTGGGGTCGAAGACCTCCGCCCGCGCGAGGCGGGCGACGAAGACTCGACTGGTGGAGGTCACGCGGCCCAAGGGTACTCGCGTGAGGCACTTCCCCAGCCTCGGTAGGGTCCAGGCATGACGTCCTCGTCGATGACCTCGGGGGGCGCGGCCGCGGTCGCGCGACCCGCTCGCTCACGCCGATCCAATCTCGCCGTGCCCGGTTCGAGCCCCAAGATGCTCGACAAGGCGCGCGGACTGCCCGTGGACCAGGTCTTCATGGACATCGAAGACGCGGTGGCGCCGATCGCCAAGCCGGAAGCGCGGACGAACATCGTCGCTGCACTCAATGAGGGCGGCTACGACGGCAAGGTGCGCACCGTGCGCGTCAACGACTGGACGACCCAGTGGACCTACGCCGATGTCGTCGAGGTGGTCGAGGGGGCAGGGCCGAATCTCGACTGCATCATGCTCCCCAAGGTGCAGACACCGGACCAGGTCATCGCCCTCGACCTTCTCCTCACCCAGATCGAGAAGTCCAATGGCTTCGAGGTCGGGCGCATCGGTATCGAGGCCCAGATCGAAAACGCGATGGGACTCATCAACGTCGACGCCATTGCTGCCGCTTCGCCGCGCGTCGAGACGATCATCTTCGGTCCGGCTGACTTCATGGCGAGCATCAACATGAAGTCTCTCGTAGTGGGGGAGCAGCCCCCGGGATACGACGTGGGCGACGCCTACCACTACATCCTCATGCGGATCCTCATGGCGGCGCGCGCCTACGACAAGCTCGCGATCGACGGCCCCTACCTCGCCATCAAGGATGTCGAGGGCTACCGCCGCGTGGCCTCTCGGAGCGCGGCACTGGGCTTCGACGGCAAGTGGGTGCTCCATCCGGGACAGGTCGAAGCGGCCAATGAGGTCTACAGCCCTCGGCAGGAGGACTACGACCAGGCCGAACTCATCCTCGACGCCTACGCCTACTACACATCGGCTGAAGGTGGCGCCAAAGGCGCGGTCATGCTCGGCGACGAGATGATCGACGAGGCCTCCCGCAAGATGGCGATCGTCATTGCGGCCAAGGGGCGCGCGGCCGGCATGACGCGCACTCAGGCGTTCACGCCCCCGGCCTAAGCCCGCTGGCACGTCCTCGATTCCGGATTAGGCTGCCGGCATGGCGGCCAGGCATTCGGCGACGCGCGAAGAGGCAGCGCGGCTCCTCGGCGTCGCTCCCGATGCGGGGCCTGTCGAGATCAAGCGTGCCTTCCGCCTGTGGGCGGCATGGGCGCATCCGGACCAGGGCGGCTCGGCTGAGCGCTTCGCCGAGCTCTGCTCCGCGCGCGATCGACTGCTCGACGGGGATCCCGCGCCCAGGCCCTCGACTCCCCAGCCCGAGGGAACCCTCGTTCCTCGCCCCCGCAAGAGCTGGCGAGAGGTCCTGGTCGGCCCGACTCTGCTGCGTTCCACCGGGCTTGCGGTGGGCTTCGTCGCCGCGGTCGCATGCGTGCTCATCGCAGGCCCTGCGCCCCTGCTCGCGATGCCGGCCGCCGTGGCATCCGCAGCCTGGTGCGTGGCGGTGTCATGCACGATCCTTCGCGGTGCGGACCATGGTCACGTGATCGTGACGCGTTCGGCCGCCTGGGCCCTGGTCACGGGAGCTCAGCTGGTCGTCGCAGCGCTCTTGGGCATCGCACTCGTCGAGGTGCTGCCGCTCCTGGCCCTGCCATTCGTCGCCGCCATCGCGGCCGTCAATCCGGCCGCGGGCCTTTGGCGAGGCGCCCGCCGTTAACGTGCGTTAGCCTGAGCCGGCAGCACCGAGTGATGGGGAGGCGTGATGTCGCGACTGGCGCAGACCGAAGGTCTCACGGACGTCCAGGTCGAGATTCTCAAGGCGGTCCGGGACTACGTCGACAACGAGATCCTGCCGTACGCCACCCATCTCGAGCATAAGGACGAGTACCCGGCCGACATCGTCGAGGGACTCAAGGATCTCGGCGTCTTCGGCCTCATGATCCCCGAGGAGTACGGCGGCCTCGGTGAGTCGCTGCTCACCTACGCACTCGTAGTCGAGGAGATCGCGCGCGGGTGGATGA
>CAYYZU010000148.1:0-5249 GCA_964476205.1 uncultured Actinomyces sp.
CGTCGACTACCGCGTCCCCCGCGGCTGCTCCCGCCCCCGCGTCCCCGCCTCGTGTCCCCGCCCTCGTGTCCCCGCCCCCCTGACTTTGCGGCCCTCCTGTCTTTGCGGCGCCTGCCGTGCCGCCTCTGCCGGTCGCGGCGCCTGCCGCCTCCACAACCGCGTTTTCGGCACCTCAGACGCGGCGGAGCGTGCGGTAGGCGCGGTGCCGCCTCCGTCCACAGCGTCGTTGTCAGACCTGGTGCGCAAAGGTTCGCGGGCTCAGGCTCGGGACATGTCAGTTGAGAGCCCGACCCCGCCGCATAGTCGCATTGCGGCGACGGCCCGAGCGCTCCACGAGTGCTTCGGGGATGCGGCATTTTTCTGGGCAGACGCAGAAGCCGAGGGGGTATCTCGAGATCGAGTCGAGCGAGCGTGCGCTGCAGGCTTGCTCGTTAGGGTCGGCCGAGGCTGGTATGTCGCCGTGTCCGACGCCCCAGAGCCCACGCGGGAGCGATCGAGTCTCAACGTGGTCTCACGCGGCAGGCTGCGCGCATTGGGCGACCGCTCAGCCACGGTGCTGTGTGGGACGTCAGCCGCTGCCGTGTGGGATCTACCGCTTGCTCCAGGTGTCCGGCGTCCCGGTGGGCTCGAGATCTTGGCCGAGAGCCCCCACGCGTCATGGGGTGGGCGCCGGGTTTACGAGACCGTGAGGCGTTGGAAGGTGCGTGCGGACTTCGTTGTCGAAGGTCCACATGGCGGCCTCGTCACCGATCCGCTTCAAACCGCATTGGACCTCGGGCGGGGCTTGGACTTCCCCTTCGCCCTTGTGGCCCTCGATGCGGCTCTCAGAGTCGCCCAGCGTATGGGCATACCGGCGGATGTGGCACGGGCCCTTTTGGAGGAGCGAGTGTCAGCCGCGCGCGGATGCCGCGGTATGCGAGGTGTCGTCACGGCAGCGACGTATGCGGATGCCCGAGCGGAGAGCGCGTTGGAAAGCATCGTCCGCGGTCGCATCATTGGAGCAGGTCTCCCCGTGCCGCGACCTCAGGTGCGCGTGGTGGGTCGCAGCGGCAGGGAGTACCGGAGCGACCTGGGGCTCGCGCTCCCTGGTGACGCACCCGGAAACACGAGTTTGCTCATTGAGGCCGATGGACTGGGCAAGTTCGCGCATCCCGGAGATTTGGCTGCCGAGAAGCGCCGCCAGCACGATCTAGAAGGTCGGGGGCACCGGTTCGTTCGGGTTCTCTACGGAGAGGCCATCTCGTCGCCTGAGGGATTCCTTGAGACCGTCGGGCGCCTGGTAGCGGAGGCCGACTAGGGCGCGATCGACACTGACGCCGACACCGACCCCGTCTGACTTCGGCTACCGCATCCACATCCGCGAAAGTGGGTACACCAGACGCGGTTGAGGGTGCGGTAAGCGTGAGAGCCCAGGGACGGGAGAACCTCGGGATGGGAGAGCCCAGGGACGGGAGAACCTCGGGATGAGAGAGCCCAGGGACGGGAAGCCCGGACTCGGGAAGTCAAGGCACGGGAAGCCCGGGGACGTGGGCTCCTATTCGAGCGAACCTGTCCGGTGGAGTACTAGGCCTTGGCGAGGGTGCCGAGATAGAGCTCGATGACCTTGGGATCGTTGGCGAGCTCTCGGCCCGTGCCCGTGTAGGCGTTCTTGCCCTGGTCGAGGACGTAGCCGCGGTCAACGATCTGTAGGCATCGGGCGGCGTTCTGCTCCACGATCACCACCGTGACTCCAGCCGCGTTGATGCCCTTCACGTTGACGAAGACCTCGTCCTGGAGCGCGGGGGATAGGCCCGCACTGGGCTCGTCGAGGAGGAGGACGCTGGGGTCCATCATGAGCGCGCGCCCCATCGCCACCATTTGGCGTTCGCCACCCGACAGGGAGCCAGCCCTCTGCTTGCGGCGGTCGCCCATGGTGGGGAAGATCGAGACGACCCGTTCGAACTGGGCGTTGAACAACTTGGGGTTCTGGAAGCAGCCGACCTGGAAGTTCTCCTCGATGGTCAGCGAGGGGAAGACGTTATTGGTCTGCGGGACGAACCCCACGCCCTCCTTCACCAGAGCGTCCGCACGCAGGTTGGTGATGTCACGGCCGCGCAGGGTGACGCGCCCGGAGTAGACCTTGACCAGCCCAAACATGGCCTTCAGCAGAGTGGACTTGCCGGCTCCGTTGGGCCCGATGATGCCGACGAGTTCACCCTGCTTCGCCGTGAGGGAGCATCCGTTGAGGATGTTGACGCCGGGGAAGTAGCCGGCGACCAGGTCATCGGCGTGAAGGACGTATTCGTCCTGGCCGGGCACGATCGGGCCAGGCTCGCTGAGCTGCTCGGCGTTGAGATCGATCTCCTGCTCGAAGACCGGGAGCTCGCTGGGGTCGTTCTCCTCGCCCGGCTGAATCCCCGCCCTAGGGTCGAATCCGCTCATGATGACGTCCCCTCCGTGAGCGTTTCACCGCTCGCCGTGAGTTGCTGGTCGTGGTGGGCTCCCAGGTAGGCATCGATGACGCGCTGGTCGCGCATGACGGTATCGGGGCGACCCTCCGCGATGATCTTGCCCTGGGCCATGACCACGACCCAGTCGCTCACGTCGCGGACCATGTCCATGTCGTGCTCCACGAAGACGACGGTGGTCCCCTCCTCGCGGATGTCCCGGATGTGATCGAGGAGGCTCTGCTTGAGCGCCGGATTCACGCCAGCCATGGGCTCGTCCAGCATCACGAGTTCGGGCTCGAGCATCAGGGCGCGGGCCATTTCGAGAAGCTTGCGCTGACCCCCGGAGAGCGAGCCGGCGAAGTCCTGGGACTTGGCGGCGAGATTGAAGCGCTCGAGGAGCACCATCGCGCGCTCCTTGTTCTTCTTCTCCTGGGACTTCCAGGTGAAGGGGAACACTGAAGCGACCATGCTCTCGCCCGTCTGGCCGCCTGCGCCGAGCAGCATGTTGTCGAGCACCGTCAGGCGCGAGAGGCTCTTGGTGAGCTGGAACGTGCGGACCATGCCCTTGCGTGCCAGGCGGTGCGGGGGAGTGTTGGTAATGGTGGTGCCCGCGAAGGTCCACGTGCCGCCGTCGGCCTTATCGAATCCGCTGAGGACGTTGAAGAAAGTCGACTTGCCGGCGCCGTTGGGGCCGATGAGCGCGGTGATAGCGCCCTTCTGAATCTCGACGTGGGCGACATCCACGGCGACGAGGCCGCCGAAGTGGCGGTTTACGCCGTCGGCGACGAGCAGTGGCTCGGGCTTCGGCGCCCCGGGTTCGGGGGCGACGGTTGCGAGCGCGGAGACGGCCTGGGCCGAGATCTCACCGGGCATCGAGGGCAATCTCCTTCTTGTCTCCGAGGATTCCCTGAGGACGGAAGATCATGAGCAGCATGAGCCCGAGTCCGACGAGGATGAAGCGGATGGGGCCGACCTGCGTGGGCTCGAGGAAAGTGATCGTCCCGTTGTCGATGAGCAGCAGCAGGAACTGCTCGATGAAGACGAGCAGGAACCAGAAGATGATGGCACCGACGACAGGTCCCATCACGCGGGCTGCACCACCGAGAATCAGGATGGTGTAGCAGAAGAACGTGAAGGCAGGTACGAAGGAGTCGGGCTGAACCGACTGCTTCGCGATGGCCCAGAAGATGCCACCCAGCGTGCCGAAGATGCCACCCAGGATGAGGGCCTGCATCTTGCGGAGGTAGGTGCTCTTGCCGAGCGAGCGCACGGCATCCTCGTCCTCGCGGATGCCCTTGAGTACGCGTCCCCAGGGGCTGCGCATGAGGGCCCACGTGAGCAGCAGGAGCAGGGCGATGACGATCCAGCCGACAGTGACCACCCACGCGTCGTTGCGGGTGTAGCTGAGGGGCCCCAAATCGAAGCGATCCTGCTCCGGGAACGGGTTGATGGCGTAAAACTCTTCGCCCATCTTGCCGTTGATGCCCTGCGCGCCACCGAGGGCGTCGGTCGACTTGAACAGCAGGCGGATGATCTCGCCCGCTGCGATGGTGACGATGGCGAGATAGTCCGCCCGCAATCGAAGGGTCGGTACGCCGAGGATGAGCGCGAGGAGGACCGACAAGAGGATGGCGTAGAGGATCGCGACCCAGAGGTTGGGGACGAAGGCGCTTCCCTGCCACTGGACCATGAAGACGCCGATGGCGTACGAGCCAACGGCGACGAACGCGATCTGACCGAAGTTGAGTAGGCCCGTGTAGCCGAACTGGATGTTGAGGCCCATGGTGGCCAGCAGGTAGATGATCGCCGTAACGCCGATCGCCTGCGAGATGGACTGTGTGAGAACGAAACCCATATCCATGTCAGCCCACCCTCTCCGGTCGGCCGAGCAGACCCTGCGGCCGTATCAGTAGCAGGACGATCATGAGGAGCAGCGCGGAGGCGGTCTTGAGCTCGGGGGGCACGATGAGCGTGCTCAGCTGCACGGTGATCCCTACGACGAAGGAGCCGAGGATGGCCCCGCTGATCGTGCCGAGGCCGCCAAGGACGACGGCCGCGAACATCGTCAGCAGCAGGAACTGCCCCATCGTCCACACGACGTTCTGCGTCATGCCGAGGAAGACACCGCCGTAGGCGGCCAGGAGCGCACCGAGCACCCACACGACCGAGATAACGCGCTCGACGTTGACGCCAGAGGCTGACGCGAGCGCCGGATTGTCAGAGACCGCACGCGTGGCCTTGCCGAGACGCGAGCCCTTGAGCCATGCGACCGCTGCAACAAGGAACACGACCGCAATGATCGACAGGATGATCGCCTTGGGCGTCACGAAGACCGGACCGAGATCGATTCCCGGCTGGCCGGCGAACTGCGCGTAGCTCTCCGGGGATCCGCCGAAGAAGAAGAGGATCGTGTAGCGCAGGGCGATCGCCAGGCCGATGCTCACGATCATGGCGGCGATGAGGCCCGTGCCGCGCTTGCGCAGCGGCTTCCACAGGATCTGGTTTTGGCCCCAGCCCCACAGGGCCGCGCTGATGATGATGCCGATGGGCGCCGCGATCAGGAGGTTGAGGCCGAAGGTGGTGTTGAGCACCAGGACCGTGAAGGCGCCCAGTGTGAGGAGTTCGCCGTGAGCGAAGTTGCTCAGGCCCGTGGTGCCGAAGATGAGACTGAGGCCGAGGGCGCCCAGGGCGATGATCAAGGACAGGATCACGCCGTCCAAGATCAGCTGGAGCACCCGGTCGAGCGTGATGTCGGCGAAGATTCCGCCTCCGGAGTCGCCGCCTGAGTCGCCACCCTGACCCGCGGGGACCACGGGGAAG
>CAYYZU010000149.1:0-5215 GCA_964476205.1 uncultured Actinomyces sp.
TGGTGGAGAGCGCCGACCTCGTCGGCTCGACGGAGTTCATCATCAAGACCCTGGAGGAGGCACCGGCCGGCAGCGCGTGGGCCATCGGCACGGAGTTGAACCTCGTCCGACGACTCGCCCTGCGCCATCCGGACAAGACCGTGATCTTCCTCGATCGCGACGTGTGCTTCTGCTCGACGATGAACCGCATCGACCTGCCGCACCTCGTGTGGGCGCTGGAGAATCTCGTCGAGGGCCGCGTCGTCAACCAGATCACCGTCGACGAGGACACCGCCCACTGGGCGCGCGTGGCACTCGATCGGATGCTCGCCCTACCTGGCGTCGGCGCGAAGGACTAGTCGTTTGCATCCTCTCGGGACCCAAGGGGTCTTGCGGGTTCAGCCCGACACGGTCCAGCTGACAACGATCTGGTCGAACGTGAAGGGCGCTGTTGTGCCACCGGTGATCGAAGCGGTCAGTCGAACGGAGCCCGACGTTGTGTCAGTGGGTTGAGTGAAAATCCACTGTCCATAAGAGAAGTTCACCCCACCGCACGAGTAGTTCATGTTCACGGTTGGCACGCTCGACTTGAGGTAGTAGTTGATGCAAGGGGTTGAATAGTTCACGAGCGACTCAGTGGAGGCGGCCGCCGTCGTCACGCTCGACTTCACCGAAACGTAGCCTGACACTTTCACCGTCGCATTGACCGGGAATGCGCGTGGCGATTTGTCGGAGGCACGACGCAAGTTGATCGACGGGTTCGTCAATACCTCCGGCACGGAAGCTGCCATGACGAGAGGGACAAGCAGCGTATCGCCCACGACCCTTGGCTTTCGCACACGAACAAGTGCCGCCTGCGATCCTCCTTCTCCGTCCCAGGTCAGGGTCGCGAGCACGCCATTGCTGCCGTATCCCAGGTCGCTCCGCGCACCAACGAGTTTGTGCGCGGAGAAGGTGCCGGCGCGCAAGGCACGTTTACCTGAACTGAGCGTGCGTTCCCCGAACCATGAACCGGCTGCATCCTTCGAAATCCGCAAGATGCGAATGCCAGACTCTGCGCTGCGCACCGTGGCCGATGCAGCGGTGATTCGGACCAGAGCTTCGCCGCCTTCGAGGCTGGGTGCTGCGCTGGCCGGGGAAGCGAGCGCCAAGAACAACGCCGCCGATGCCGTGCTAAACACAACGCGAGCTGCAGCGACCGAACGCCCATGACTCGAAGGGTACCCGGGCTACGAGACCGCACAGGGTCCACCCGTGACCACCGATCCGTCGGGGCACGTCGTGTCCGACCACGTGACTCCGGTCAGGTCGGCACCAGTCAGCGTCGCACCCGTGAGGTTCGCACCGCTGAGGTCGGCGTTCTCCAGGTCAGCGTTCGTGAGCACCGCGTTGGTCAAGTTCGCCTTCACCAGGATCGTGCTGCCCAGTTTCGCCCCCGTCGCTGCGACTCCCACGAGCTGCGCCTGGGTCAAGTCCGAGGCGTACATGTAGACGTTGTAGAGGTTTGCCCCGTTGAGGGTGGCCTTCCTGAGGATGGCGAGCGTCGGGCTCGACTCGCTCAGGTTCGCATTCGCGAAGTTCGCCTCGGCGAAGTAGGCCTTCGTCATATCTGACTTGCTGAGGTTTGCGTCATTGAAGAACGCATTGCCGGCGTTGACGCCGTAGAGGTCAGCCTCGTAGAGGTTGGCGTTCCGGAAGTTGGCACCGGTGAGATTCGCCCCGGAGAGGTCAGCCCCTTGGCAATTAGGACTGCAGGAGCTGCCGTCGCGGGACGTCTTGTGCCTGGCCGCCGGACCCAGGTCGGCGTCGACCAGGTTCGCGCCCGCGAGCGACACCTTTCGCAACACGGCCGAGCGCAGGTTCGCTCCCTTGAGGTTGGCGCGGCTGAGGTCGGCGCCAATGAGGCGCGCACGAGCGAACTTGGCGCCCGCCAGGTTGCCGTGAAACGCGAGGTTGCCCTTGTGCACGACGTCTCGGCAGTCGGCGCCGGGACCCAGCGCACACGTCTTCCCTCCCGTGCCGATCACCACGGAAGGGCGCGCGGACGCTGCAGTCACAGGTCCGACCAGGCCACCAACGAGCAGCACTCCAACCGCACCCACGAGCGCAACGGGACCCCGCACGAGCAACCTCCTCTTGCATGACCTTGCAGCAGACTCGAAGGCGCCCAGGCTAGCGGCCCCGCGGACCGGGATGCGCAACGAATTCAGAGGCCCGGGGCGTCCCAGACGGGGAACCATCGCGACAGGTCGGTCTCCCAGGGGAGTTCGCCGCGCAGCAGGTCACGCACCTGGAGCTCCATCACCGAGTCCCGACGCTCACCCTCGGCGGGCACGAAGGGATAGAAGCTGCCGCGCTTGTAGAGATAGATGAGCGCGAGCGTCACGCCGCGAGGATCGCGGAAGGGCACGATCGAGCAGAGCAACTGCGGACCGAATCCGCTGTCCGCGAGGGTCGCATTGACGGCGTGCAGGTCCGTGACGACTGCGCCGACATCCGGTGGATCGGTGGTGACGACGATCCAGGTGTAGCCATAGTGATCCTGGACGACCTTGACCGGCGGACCGCCATCCGCATCCAGCAGTGCCCGCACCTCGGCCTCGACATCCGCGAAGGCGCGGCCTTCGACCGAGCGGAAAGCGACGGCCCCCTGCCCGGTCGAGAGGAAGTCCATCGAGACCTGCAGCGTGACTGCGGCGGCCGGGATGGCGAACAGAGCATCGAGGTTGGGGCGCGTCGGCTTGCGACGGCCCAGCAGCCCATCGAGGAATCCCACTAGCGCTGGCCCATCTCATTCGCGATGCGCGCGAGCTGCTCCAGGCGCTTCTGCAGGGGCGGATGCGTGGACAGCAGGCTCTCCAGACCGAAACCGCCACCGCCTCGGCCCTTGGAGAACGCCGGAGCGAAGGCGAAGGCCTGGACCGGTTCCATCTGGCGCAGGTCACGCGTGGGAATGCTGGCCATGTCGCCGGTGACCTTCTGCAGCGCGGTCGCTAGTGCACTCGGCTTGCCCGTGATCAAGGCGGCTCCGCGATCGGCACCGAGCTCGCGATAGCGAGACAGGGCGTTGATGAGGAGATAGGAAATCAGGTAAACGAGGACGCTCACGATCATGACGGCGAAGAAGACCAGGGCGGTGTTCTGATCGCGGCGGTCACGCATCATCGAGCCCCACATGGCCGAGCGCACCATGAAGCCGGCAAGGATCGCGCTGAACGACGCGATCGTCATCACGGTCACGTCCTTGTGCGCCACGTGAGAGCGCTCATGAGCAAGGACGCCCTCGAGCTCATCGCGATCGAGACGGCGCAGCAGCCCAGTCGTCACGACGATCACTGACCGCTTCGCCGTGCGGCCGGTGGCGAACGCATTGGGCGCATCGTTGTCGGCGATGGCGATGCGCGGCTTCTCCATGTCGGCCATCGCGCACAGGCGATCGACGAGCCCGTGGAGCTGCGGTGCCTGCTCAGGCGTGACCACATGCGCCTTCATCGCTCCCATGGCGAGGGAGTCGGAGAACCACCACTGGCCAAAGAGGAGCGCCGCGCTGATGCCGAGCACCCAGATGGCGCTCACGCCGAGGGCGTACATGACCGCGGCAAGGATCACGTAGAGCAGGCCGAGGCCGAACATCGTCCCGAACATGCGGGCCGTGAGACCCCGATCGGTGCCGTAGCGCGTGCGTGCCATGAGGAGGAGCCGAACCCCTTAGGCCTTGTCGCCCTCGATGGCCGCGGGATTGCCCCCCGAGCCGAGCTCGAGCCGCATCTTCGCGAGCTCGTCGTCTACCTGGCTCTGGCTGGCCATGCGCTCCAACTCGATCGTGAGGTTGTCCTTGCCCGTGCTCGAGACGTCCTCGAGCGCTCCGGAGGCGACCAGCTCATCGATGGCGCCCGCGCGGGCCTGCATCTGTGCAGTCTTGTCCTCAGCGCGCTGCACGGCGAGGCCGACATCACCCAACTCGCTCGAGATACCGGCGAAGGCCTCGTTGATCTTCGTCTGCGCCTCTGCTGCGGAGTAGGTGGCCTTGATGGTCTCCTTCTTGGTCCGGAAGGCATCGACCTTGGCTTGGAGCTGCTGCGACGCGACGATGAGCTTCTCCTCCTGGTCCTGCAGCTGCGCGAGCTGCACCTGGAGGTCGGCGATCTGCTGCTGCAGACCGCTCTTGCGTGTGAGCGCCTCGCGCGCAAGATCCTCACGACCGCCGGCGAGCGCGGCCTTGGCCTGCTCGGTCAGCTTGTCGGTCTGCTGTGCGAGGTTCTGGATCTGAAGCTCGATGCGCTTCCGGCTGGTCGCCACATCGGCCACGCCGCGGCGCACCTTCTGCAGCAACTCGAGCTGCTTTTCGTACGAGTAGTCAAGCGTCTCGCGGGGATCCTCGGCCTTGTCGAGGGCCTTATTGGCCTTCGAGGCGAAGATGAGCTTGAAGCGCTGCCACAGACCCATGGTGTCCTCCTACCGGCGTCCACCCGTCGGGTGGCGATCTCCCTCCAGACTAGGGGGGACCGGCGAGTGTTGCGTCCCAGGCCGCCGGGGCAGGCGGAGTGCAGCGCCCCCGGGCGCCCGGCGATAGATTGCTTGCATGTTCGGACGCAAGCAGGCACCCGTGGAGACGGCCCCGGAGATTTCGGGCGATCCCTCGACGGGCAAGGGCCGCCCGACCCCCTCCCGCAAAGAGGCCGAAGCCGCCCGCAAGCAGTCCCTAAAGCTGCCCAAGGACCCCAAGGCGGCAAAGAAGGCCGCCCGGGAGCGTGACCGCGATGCCCGCGCCCAGCAGCGCGCTGCGCTCATGGCCGGAGACGAGCGCGCCCTCCCCGCTCGCGACCAGGGACCGGTCAAGCGCTACGTCCGCGACTTCGTCGACAGCCGCTTCACCATCGCGGAGTACTTCATCTTCGTCGCGCTCGTCGTGCTGGTCGCGGGGTTCATCCCCAATCCCGTCGTGCAGCTCGCCGTCTCCATCACGTGGATGGCCCTCATCGCGCTCGTGGCCTTCGACGAGATCTTCCTTCTCGTGCGTCTCAACTCCGCGCTGCGCAAGCGCTTCCCCGACAAGGCCGAGCGCAAGGGTGCGCTCTGGTACGCCGGCCTGCGCACGCTGCAGCTGCGCCGCTTCCGGCTCCCGCCGCCGCGCGTACGCCGTGGCGAGACCCCGGAGGAGCCCCGGCCGCATCGCTCGTAGTTGTCGGCGCCCGGCGTTGTCGGCGCCCGGCGTTGTCGGCGCCCGGCGTTGTCG
>CAYYZU010000150.1:0-5213 GCA_964476205.1 uncultured Actinomyces sp.
AAGGAGGCCAAGACCCAGCAGCGCACGCCGTGGCACCAGGACCAGCCCTACTACAACGTCGAGGGCCGGCAGAACGTCTCCATGTGGATGCCGCTCGATCCTGTGCCGCGGGAGTCGACGCTGGAGTTCGTCGCGGGCTCACATCTGGGTCCGTGGCTGATGCCGCGCACCTTCCGCGACGAGCAGGCCAAGTGGTTCCCCGAGGGCACCCTCGGGGAGTTGCCCAAGATCGACGATGATCGCGACGCCTACCCGATCCTCGGATGGGAACTCGAGCCTGGCGATGCCGTGTGGTTCCACATGCTCACCCTCCACGGCGCGGCAGGGTCCAAGACACTGCGACGGGCCTTCAGTCTGCGCTTCCTCGGTGACGACATGGTCCATGCGCCGCGTGCGTGGCGGACATCACCGGAGTTCGCGGGGCTGGTCGATGAGCTCCCGGCGGGTGCGCCGATGGACCACCCGCTCTTCCCGGTGCTCGTGTAGTCGGCGGCCCGCATCGACGTGATCGGCCGTGCGATCATTCGCGGCATGGCATGTTCCCGAATTGCGGTCCCGCTCGCTGTGCTTGGCCTCGCCTCGGCCCTGCTCGCCAGCCCCGCGATGGCCTCCGCCCCGGGGCAGTACGTCGATGCGTCCATCGGTGAGACACCGAATGCCGTCGCGGTCGCCGACAACGGCGCCATCGCGGCCAGCCTCTTCGACGCCCAGGCCGTGGCACTCGTGGACACGAGTGGCACCGTGCGGCAGGCGTCTCTCGGCTGCTCGCCGCATGGCGTGGCCATGGCGCCTTCCGGCCAGACTGCCTGGGCGGTCTGCCAGAGCGATCAGCACGTCCACGTCGTCGACGTCGCCTCCGGCGAGGTGTCCGTTGCCTCCGTGGGCGCGACCGGACTCGATGAGATCGTCTACCTGCCCGCTGTGGACCAACTCCTCATCGCGTCCATTGACGGCCAGATCATCGAGGTGAGCGATGTGTCTGCAGGCGGATACCTCGTAACGAAGAGGGTTGTCATTCCGGAGTGGCACGTGACCGAGCTTGCGCCCTATCCCAATGGAGAGCTGACGTACGCCATCACCGACGCCGGCGACCTGATCCTGGTTCGCATGGAGTCCGGGGGCCGGGTGGTCGCACTCCACCGTGCGACGCCCGAGCGATCCTTCCTCTCGATCGACCTCAACCGGTGGACCACCAGCCTTTACGCCGCGGTCGTCGACTCCTCAGGACCCACGATGCGCACGTCCATCGAGTTGATCGACGTTGGTTTCGCGAGTGCGCGACAGAGTGTTGACTTGGAATTCACTCTCACCGGAGCAACGAATGTCCAGGTGAGCGCCGGATATCGCGGAATCTACGTCTCGGCGGGACTCCTTGCGCAGACCTCGACAGGAGAGTCCGGACTTCTCGAGCTGCCGATCAGCGAGCGAGGAGTGCTGGGCCCTGTGAAGTCGGCCCCGGTGAGTGCCGCCGTGGGCTCGGGGGTGGGCCTCAGCCACTCGGGCGGCCGCGTCGCTTTCGGTACGACCAACTCCACTGTCGTCGCATCCCTACTCGACGACCGGCCCTACGCCAAGGCCGTCAGGATCAACGCGAGCACTGAAGAGGGAGTTCTGCGGATACGTGGCATGACGACCTCGTTGTCGCTCTCCACAAGGCTGAATGTCTATGTGAAGGACCTCACGGTCAAGAGGCCGCGCTTCATCAAGCAGAAGAAGATGACCGTCGTCACCAGCCGCGGCACCATTCTCTGGCGAGGGAAGGCACCGTCGGAGCGTATGGCGGTGTACGTCGCCGGCGAGGGCGTGAGCAGCGCGACCATCACCGTGACGGCACGCCCATGACACGCATCGAAGTGCAGCGCCGCTTCAGCGACCTCGATCCACTGGGCCACGTCAACAATGTCGCGTATCACGACTATCTGCAGGAAGCCCGCATGGGCCTCATCGGCGAACTCGATGCGGTCGTCAACGACGACTACGCACAGGTCGTCGTCTCGCAGGAGATCCGGCACGTGAAGCCCCTCGGCTACTCCCGCGAGCCCGTTGTCATCGAGGCGCGGGTCACCGATATGGCACGTACGTCGTACTCCATCGTCTACCGCATCCTCGATGAGCAGGGCGAGGTGGCGGCGGAAGCAACGACGCGCCTCGCCGTCGTAGATGCGATGACGGGGCGACCCATGCGCATGCCCGAGTCGCTGCGCGAGCGTCTCGTCGCCGCGGAATAGCGCGGGCTGCGTCAGCCCTCGGACCAGAAGACGCGCCGACCATCCGCGGTTGTCGTCGACACGGGTAAGCCGTACGCGCGCGTGAGCGCATCCGCCGTCAGCGTGGTGCTCGCCGATCCCTGACCGATGACCCGGCCGCGAGCCAGGAGCGTCGCTGAATCAGCTAGTGCGGCGAGCCGGCCGAGGTCGTGTCCGACGATGACGATGGCATCGCCGGCATCGCGGCGGCGGCGTACTGCGGCATCCAGGTGTGCCTGGCCGGCGAGGTCCAGTGCAGCGTCGGCCTCGTCGAGCAGGAGCACCGGTGCGCGTTGGGCGAGCACGCGAGCCAGATGCACACGTGCACGCTCTCCGCCGGAGAGTGCCGTGACGGGGCGATCGAGAAGCGTGTCGAGATCGTGCTCTGCGATGACTTCGCCAACGACGGTGTCGTCGTCGGCAGCCGACGCGGTGCCGCGCCACGGGAGGCGGCCCCAACCCACCACCTCACGCACGGTGAAGGGGAAGGCGAGCGGGGTCTCCTGGGAGAGGAGTGCCCGACGTCGCGCCGCCTCGCGTGCGCCGATGCGCGACCACTCGGTGCCTTCGATGAGCACGGATCCCGAGTCGGGCGTGAGATCGCCCGCGAGCACGGCGAGGAGAGTCGACTTGCCCGAGCCGTTGGGCCCGACAAGCGCGTGGATCTCCCCGGCCTCAACCGAGACGCTGACAGCCTCGAGGCGACCGTGGACAGTGACGTCGCGCGCCTGCACTCGGATGCTCATGCCCAACCACCTTGCGCTGCGCGTGTGCGGCGAAGCAGCACGACGAAGACCGGTGCGCCGATGACCGCTGTCACGACGCCCAACGGCAGTTCTACCGGTGACACGACGGTGCGCGCGATCGTGTCGGCGATGAGGAGGAGCAGCGCCCCGGCGAGTGCGGAGCCGAGGAGCAGGCCCCCATGTCGTGGTCCGATGAGCATGCGCACGGCGTGCGGTACGACGAGGCCGACGAATGCGATCACGCCGACGACAGCAACCCCGGCTGAGACCGCCAGCACGGCCGCGCCGAGAGCAAGCATGCGCGTCCGATCGACATCGACTCCGGCGGCCCACGCCGAGCGATCGCCAAGCGCCAACACGTCGAGGTCGCGTCCGACGATGATCGCAAGGATGGCCGCGAGTGCGAGGAAGGGCAGCGTCGACCACACCCCCGGCCAGGTCGCGAGTGCGAGACTGCCCGTCGTCCAGAAGGTTGCCGACCGTGCACCTGCTGTGTCGGACACGGCGACGACCAGCGACAGCACGGCTGCCGCGAATGCCGTCACCGCGACACCACCCAGCACGAGGGTGACGACCTCGGTGCGTCCCGATGCCGACCGGGCGATCCACATCACGAGTGCCATGCCCGCAATGCCGGCGACAGTGGCACCCATCGCCGCCAGCCATGAGGAGTACGCCGCCCCGAGTGCGACCGCGACGACCGCGCCGAGCGCAGCACTCGCGGAGACGCCGATGATGCCGGGGTCCGCGAGCGGATTGCGCAGCGTCCCCTGAAGGAGTGCGCCCGATAGGCCCAGGCCCGCACCGATGATGAGTGTGAGCGCGATGCGTGGCGCACGGATCTCCGTGACGATGACGGATGATGTCTCGGCCGCGCCGACGAGGAGTGCCGCCGCTGCGGCCGCGGCGAGCACAAGAGCCAGCGTCACGAGGACGACGGCGGTGCGTGTGCGCTGCGTCATGCGGGAATGCGTCATGCCGGAGCAGCTGATGCCTGGGCGAGCGCACTGCGCAGGAGGTCGACGAGCGCCCCGGTGCGCGGACCGTAGGACAGCAGGACCTCGTCGTCGACGGCAATGACGCGCCGTTCACGACCGGCGGTCGTCTGCGCCACTCCGGGTAGAGCGAGCAGTCCGTCCATGCCATTGACCGAATCGAGGCCGCCCGTCATGACGAGCAGGACATCGGGATCGAGAGAGACGAGCGCCTCTGCAGTGAGAGGTGTGAAGGCCTCGAGACTCGCCTCGGCGCCGGCATCGACCCCGCCCGCGGCGGCGATGAGCGCGTCAGCCCCCGAACCTTGGCCCCCGAGGAGGTAGATCGCGGACGTACCGCGCAGGTAGAGGAACGCGACGCGCGGCGCATCGGCTGCGGGGGATGGGGAAGCGGCACCGGGTGACGCACCAGTGGGGAGCGTCGCGAGCAGGCCAGCAGGATCGACACCGACAGCTGCGGCGATCGCCTCGGTGCGCGGTGCCATGTCGGAGAGGGTCCACGCCTCGGGCACTTCGACGATCCGAGCGCCCGCGGCCTCGATCTGATCGAGCGCCTCCGGCGGAGTCGTGCGCGCGTCCACTATGACGAGATCCGGGTTCAGGGCGATCACGCGCTCGGCGGAGACGTTGTGCGCCTCGGTGACGACCTCAGCGGCCGCGGGCACTTCACTCGTTTCATCGCGTCCGACCACTCGATCACCGACGCCCAGGGCGACCAGGGTCTCGCCGACGCCCGTGGCCAGGCTGACGATGCGCTGCGGAGTCTGCGCGCCGGGTGCGCCGATGGGCGCGATCTCCGGCAGGTCCGCGGCAGTGATGACGATCGGCTCGCCCGGGGCGGGGACTGCACTCGATGCCCCGGTTGCGCTCGATGCCCCGGTTGCGCTCGATGCACTGGGCTGTCCGGTCGTCTGCGGTGCGTTCGAGACTGAACCCGCGCCCGAGCCCGCGGAGCAGGCCGAGACGCCCAGAGCCGACACGAGGATCGCTGCCGCCCACGGGGCATGGCGACCGATCCCTCGTAGGCGCATCAGCCCAGTATCGCGAGCCTGCAGGGAGTCCTTCCCGACACGGCGTCGGGATCTTGCCGACACCGTGTCAGGCGCGTGGAGCAGCGTCGCGCATAACGTCCCCGCATGCGTCGCGCACTGGTCACTCTCGCGGCCACGACCGTGGTGGCGGCCTGGCTACCCCCCGTGCAGGCCGCCACCGCTTCATCCCCGGCT
>CAYYZU010000151.1:0-5207 GCA_964476205.1 uncultured Actinomyces sp.
GTGGGATGGATCGCGGGCGCCCGCGAGGAGATGCCCCAGGGGGACGTGCATCCCGAGCTCGAGGCCTGACGACTACCCTTCCCGCGTGGACGAACTCACCATCTCGCAGCATCTCGCCAACCGCCTGCGCCAGCGGGGAGTCGAGTGCGGCTTCGGCATCGTTGGCGACTACGCATTGCGCCTCTTCGCCGATCTCGAGGAAGTGGGCTTCCCCATGCTCGTCGCGGCCGACGAGCAGGGCGCGGCTTTCGCGGCTGATGCCTACGCACGGCTGAAGGGCCTCGGCGTCGTCGGCGTCACCTACGGCGTGGGTGGCCTCAAGGTCGCCAATGCCGTCGCGGGTGCGTGGGCCGAGCAGGTCCCCCTCCTGGTCATCTCCGGAGCGCCGGGCCTGCGCGAGCGTGCGGGTGACGTCCTGCTCCACCACAAGATCCGCAACTTCGACTCCCAGCTCGTGGTCTTCGAGGAGCTCACGTGCGCGCAGGCGGTCATCGACAATCCCGCGATCGCCGCAGACCAGATCGACCATGTGATCGCCGAGGTGCTCTCGCAGCAGCGCCCCGGCTACCTCGAGATTCCGCGCGACATGGTGGAAGTGCCCATCGCGCCCCCGCGTCAGGAGCACCTGCGCGCTCACCTGCCCCCGGTCGACGACGACCGCCTGCGTGCCGCGGTCGCTGATGCTATGGAGGTCCTGGCGGATTCCCACACTCCCGTCGTGCATGCGGGTGCCATGGTGTGGCGGCGTGGCCTCGGTCCCGCGCTCGTCGAGGCCGCTGAGCGCCTGAAGGTGCCCGTGGCAACGAGCTCACTGGCCAAGGGGCTCTTCCCCGAGCGTCACCCGCTCTCCCTGGGCGTCTACATGGGTGCCGTGTCGTCTCCCGAGGTCGTCGAGCGCGTCGAGGGCGCGAGCACCGTCGTGAGCTTCGGAGTCCTCAATACCGATCTCACGATGGGTGCCTTCACCGCGCACCTCGATCCGCACCGGCACATCGACGCGCAGGACACCGAGGTGACCATCGGCCTGCGCACGTACAAGGACGTGCCGCTGTGGGCCTTCCTGCCTGCGCTCGCGGCCGCGGCGAACACGGAGGGCGTGGAGGTCACGTCGCCCGCGCATCCCCGACCCGAATTCACTCCCCAGGCGGGTGCGCCGCTGAGTGTCGCGCGCGTCATTGCCGCCGTCGATGCTCACCTCGACGAGGGCCACGGTCTCCTCGTCGATCCCGGGGAGTGCCTCTTTGCATCCGTCGACCTCACCGCACCGCACTGGTGCCTGGCGAGCGCGTACTACGCCACGATGGGGTACGCCGTTCCGGGCGCGCTCGGCGCGGGCATCGCCGAGCCGCATTTGCGTCCCGTGGTCCTGGTCGGCGACGGCGCTTTCGCGATGACCGGGCTTGAAGCAGCCACCGCGGCGTTCCACGGCGTGAAGCCGGTCATCCTCGTGCTCGACAACCACGGCTATGGCACGCAGCGACCCATGAAGGACGGGGCCTTCAACGACATCCCACCGCTGCAGGCTGAGCACCTTCCGACAGTCTTCGGCACCGGCCGCGGCTGGCTTGCCACGACGGAGGACGAGCTCGACACCGCGCTCGCGGAGGCGATGGCATCGGATGAGCTCGGAATGATCCGCGCCGTCGTGCCGCAGGGGGATCGCAGTCCTGCCCTGCTGCGACTCACCGACGCGCTCGGCAAGCGCGTCTAGCGCGGCTGCTGGGTGATCTCGACGACGACGCCGAGTGCCTCGCTCGCGCCGCCTGCGTAGATGCCCTTGAGGGGTGGCACGTCGGCGTAGTCACGGCCGCGCGCGACCAGGACGTGAGCCGGACCCACTTCGCGATCGTTCGTGGGATCGACGGAGTGCCAGTCGCCGTCCCAGTACTCCACCCACGCGTGACTCTCCCCGGCCACGGTCTCGCCAACACGCTCCTCGAGCGAGTGCAGGTAGCCGCTCACATATCGCGCAGGTATGCGTGCCGCGCGCAGGAGTGCGAGCGTGGCGTGGGCGAAGTCCTGGCAGACCCCGTGTCCCTCCGACCATGCCTCGCGCGCGGTCGTGTAGACGCTGGTGACGCCGGGCGTATAGGCGATGCGATCGCGTACGGCGGCGACGGCCATCTCGACGGCCTCGCGTGGGCTGGGCGCGCGGCGTACCTCGTCGACGATGACCTCGCGCAGCGGATCCGATCCTGCGTCGTCCACATAGCCTGTGGCGGTCAGGTACTCCGCCCATCGATCGGCGACAGCGTCGGAGGTGACCGTGTCCCAGGTCGCACGCTTGTCGAGGCGTCGGTGCGCGGGGGTGTCGACCGTGCTCACCGACACCACTTCGAGACGGTCGTGGGGCTCGTGCACGTCGAAGGACTCGACGTGAGCTCCCCAGTAGTCGACGTAGGACTGCACGGCAGCGCTGGGCGTGACGTGGAGCGCGTGCGAGAGCAGTGCCTGGCCCTCGCGATGCAGGGGGGTCATGCGCACCTCGTTGAAGCTCGCGTCGACGAGGCCGGCGTACCGGTAACCGGTCCGGTGCGAAATGTGGAGACGTCGGCCGCCACCGGGCTCGGGCACGCCGCCCATCAGTGGCTCCACACGATCGTGCCGGACTGCCGGAAGAACGCCGCATCCGCGATGTCGGAGGCGGTCACTGCGGCGACCCGTGCTTGCTCGGCGAGGCGATCGACGTCGTCGGGAGTCGGGTTGACGGCGAATTCGAGTGAGGATCGCAGCATGCCCACCTCGCGCAGCAACTCGGTGCCCCCACCCGCACCGAGCGCCATGATCGAACGCACGGCCTCCTCTGCCTCGACCGCACTGCGCCTCATGGAGCGCGGGAAGTCAGGATCAAGGACGAGGAACTCGCGCACGCCGTCGCCATCGACGGCAGCACGGCGCAGGTAGGCGGAGTGGGCGGCAGCCGAGCGCAGCGTGGCCACGGGCCCAGACTCCGGCCACAGAGCGTCGTGCTGCACGGCGAGCAGGCGTGCGGTCATGTCGATGCGCTCGAGGGATCGGCCGAGCACGAGGAAGTGGTAGGCCTCATCCCGGGGCATGGCCCAGGCGATGACACCGTGCACCACGAGCAGCCGCTCGACCACGCGATGCAGCGCGACTCCCGGGCTATCGATTCGTGCGAGTCCCAGTCCGCGCACCACCGAGAGGTGGGCGGCATTGAGGGCCTCGAAGACCTCGACGGAGAGCACGTCACGCACGGCGAGTGCATTGGCCCGAGCCGCAGCGATGGCCCCCGCGACCGTGGAGGAGCGCTCTGGCGTGCCCAGCACGGTGCTCACGAGATCGACGCTTCCCTCGGCGCTCGCATCGGACAGGGAGAGGGCGTCAAGGAGCATCGCGCAGGCAGCAGCCTCGTCGGCGGGCGCTTCCTCGACCATGAGCTGGTGGTGCTCCGCCACCATGCGTGCACTCGCGTGCGCTCGCTCGAGGTAGCGGCCGATCCAAAAGAACGACTCGGCGATGCGGCTCAGCATGACGGACCCTGCTGCTGCTGGCGCTCCTGCTGCTGCAGTCGCTCGTCGTGTGTGCGCGGTGCCTCGTGGCGCGCGGGGAGATCGGGCTCGACGGATGCGCGGCGTCGTGGTCGCGGCTGCGGGCGTGACTCTGCCCCGGCCGAGTCGAGGACCCAGGTGTCCTTGGACCCGCCCCCCTGGCTGGAGTTGACGACGAGACTCCCCTCGGGGAGGGCCACGCGGGTGAGTCCCCCGGGCAGCACGTAGATCTCGTCACCGTCGTTGACGGCGAAGGGGCGCAGATCGACATGGCGCGCCTCGACCCGGCCTCCGTCGACCACGGTCGGGCAGGTGGAGAAGGTGACCACCGGTTGCGCGATCCAGCCGCGCGGGTGCGCTTCCACGGCGGCGACGGTCTGCTCGATCTGCTCCTGCGATGCGCTCGGGCCCATGAGGAGCCCGTAGCCGCCTGACGCGTCGCTGGGCTTGATCACCATGCGCTCGACCTGGGAGAAGACGTGCGCGCGCTGCTCGTCGTCGGCGAGGTCGTAGGTATCGACGTTCGGAAGGATCGGTTCGGCGCCGAGGTAGTAGCGGATGAGGGCTGGGACGAAGGGATAGATCGCCTTGTCGTCCGCAACGCCGTTGCCGACGGCATTGGCGATCGTCACGTTGCCAGCGCGTGCCGCGTTGAGCACGCCGGGGACGCCGAGGATGCTGTCGGGTCGCAGCTGCAGCGGATCGAGGTAGTCATCGTCGATGCGGCGGTAGATGACGTCGACCTGTCGGGGACCAAGCGTCGTGCGCATCCACACGCGGTCATCGCGGCAGTAGAGATCACGTCCCTCGACCAGCTCGACGCCCATGTTGCGGGCGAGAAATGCATGCTCGTAGTGCGCGGAGTTGTGTACGCCGGGCGTGAGGACCACGATCACGGGACTGCTCACCGGCGCCGCCTGACGCAGAGCCTTCTCGAGCCGCTCGGGGTACTCCGCGACCGGTCGCACCACGTGGCCGGCGAAGACCTCGGGCAGCACGTGCGCGAGGGTGCGGCGGTTCTGCAGCACGTAGGACACGCCCGACGGATTGCGCAGGTTGTCCTCCAGGACCCGGAATCGCCCCTCCTCGTCGCGGATGAGGTCGATGCCGGAGATGTGGATGCGCACGCCGTTGGGCGGCTGCATGCCCCAGGCCTGGCGGTGGAAGTGCGTAGAAGTGGTCACCAGGTGACGCGGCACGATGCCGTCAGCGAGGACCTCGCCTGGGCCGTAGACATCGGAGAGGAACATCTCGAGCGCCTCGATGCGCTGGACGACGCCCGCCTCGATGACGGTCCACTCCTCCGCCGTGATGATGCGGGGAATGAGATCCATGGGCAGCGGACGCTCGCGTTCGCCAAGGGTGAAGGTGATGCCATTGCGATCGAGGTAGGCATCGCGCAGGCGTGCCCGGTCGTGGAGTTCCTCGGGGCTCAGACGGGCGAGGACACTGTGCAGCTCGGCCTGCGGGGCGCGTGCCGCGTCCCCGGCGTACATCTCGTCGTACGCCGGCACCCCCGTCACGGTCTTCATGCGGGTAGTCCTAGCAGCCGCGTGTTTCGCTGATGTGTCACGCGAGGGCGACCGTGGCGATGCCGGGCTCGACCAGGCTGCCCAGATAGAGCCTGCCGTCGTGCTCCCGGACACCGGTGACGTAGTGGAAGCGCTCCCCGGACGCCTGAAGGTTGTGGATGACGTC
>CAYYZU010000152.1:0-5189 GCA_964476205.1 uncultured Actinomyces sp.
GCACAGGCGGGCTCTGCCCGCGGGTGGCCGACCGCATCAAGTGGGTCGCTCACCCCTGGAGTGCACATGCACGCATTCGTCGGCTCGGCCGGCGCGACGAGGGCTTCCTCTCGCCTTCTCATCTCGTTCGTCGCCGTCTTCGGCCTGGCCCTCGGCTTGGTGACGAGTCCCGCACAAGCGGCCGATCCTGACAACCGAGGCCTCTTCGGTAGCCAGGACCCGACGTACGACGGCGTCTACCGCCAGTCCTACGCACTGATGGGCCTCGCCGCAGCAGACATCGCCGCGCCTCCGACCGCACTGCAGTGGCTCCTTGACCAGCAGTGCGCCAACGGCGCGTTCATCGCCTACCGGGCCGACCTCGATGCTCCGTGCCCCGAACCCGACCCGCAGGCCTACACCGGCCCGGACACCAACAGCACGTCGCTGGCCATCCTCGCGCTCATCGAGCACGGACGCCTGGCCGCCGCGAAGCGCGGACTCGCCTGGCTCACGCGCATCCAGTTGCCCGGTGGCGGCTGGGGCTACGTCGAGGGCAGCCCCGCTGACTCGGTCTCCACGTCGCTCGCACTGGAGGCCCTCGAAGCCGTGCCGGGCACCGAGCGTGAGCAGCGCGCCGCCACCCGCTGGCTCGCGCGCCAGATCGCGCCCTGCGGTGCTCCCGACGCGGAGAAGTACGGCGTGCGCTACCAGCCCGGTTCCCTCCCCGACGGCATCTCGTCTACCCAGGCCCTGCTCGGCCTGGGCGATGCCTTCCCGGTGACGCCGACCACGCAGCGCAAGGCAGCGCCGCGCGTGGCATGCAATGCCCAGGGGAAGCCAGACGACCCGACCGCGGCCGTGACGCGATGGATCGCCTCGACGCTCACCGCCAACGAAGGATCCATCCCCGATCCCTTCACTCCGGGTGAGGCCGACTGGAACTCCACGGCGTTGGGAGTCGTTGGTCTCGCCGCGACGCGCACCTCGGGTCGCGCGACACAACTTGCTATGGAAGCACTCGAGGCCAACGCCGCCGACTACGTCTTCGACGGCACAGCCGATCGGCCCGCTGCCCTCGGCACGCTCCTGCTCGCGACCATTTCGACCGGAGCCGACCCCGAGGACTTCGGCGGCATCGACCTGCCTGAGCGACTCCTCGCGACATTGCAGAAGTAAGGCGAATCCATGACGACCCGACGACGTGCCATCGTGGCGGCCCTTGCCGTCGCGGTGGCCGTCGTCGTGCCTTCGGCGGTCCTCCCCGCCGCAGGTCAGGCCGCCGCCTACCGCTACTGGTCCTACTGGCTCGGAGCAGAGGGCGGGTGGGCCTTCGCCAATGTCGGCCCTGCGTTTCGCTCCCCCGCTGACGGCAGTCTCGAGGGCTGGCGCTTCTCCGTCAGCGGAGTCGAGGGCAATCACGCGCCATCGTTCGCCGCCGACTTCGAGGCAGTGTGCGCCGACACCGCACCCGAAGAGGGCCGCAAGCGTGTCGCGGTCGTCGTCGATCCGGGCGTGGCTGCCGATGCGCCCGAGGGTGAGCAGCCGCCGGGAGCGTGGGCGATGTGCGTCGTGGCGGAACCGCGCGCGACGGGGTACGACGTACTCCGGGCGGCCGCGACCGTGCGCGCCGAGCGCGGCCTCATCTGCGGGATCGGCGGCTACCCGGCGCGCGGATGCGCCGACATCATCGCGGATCCGGAGCCCACGCCGACGAAGTCGCCGAAGCCTTCACCCAAGCCCACGCGCACGCCCGAGGCGACGCCCACGCCCGAGTACACGCAGGCTCCCGAGTCGAGCGACACCGCCCCCGATGCGGCTGTGCCGGAGCTGTCCGAGTCGTCTGCGTCCGCTCCCACCAGCGCCGAGTCCTCGTCACGCCCGTCGGCATCGCCGACATCCGCACCACCCGTGACTCCCACTCCCACGACCTCTCCGTCTGATGCTCCCGACGTGTCACCGACTCCGGAGCCGACGTACTCGCTCCTCACGACTCCCCTGCAGGAGCCGCCCTCGGACTCCGGAATCGGCGGTGCGCTCGTGGCCGGCATCGCGGTGGTCGGCATCGCCGGGCTCGGCGGTGCCGCGATCCTGCGCATGCGACGGAGCTCGTGATGACCGCCCTCGACGTGCGCACGCCTGCTGCGACCCCGCACCGTCGCGCCACGCGACTGCCCCGTCTGCTCCACCCCGGTGCCTGGTGGCTGTGGGCTGCCGGCCTCGCGGTAGCCGCATCGCGCACGACGAATCCCTTGCTACTGCTCCTCATCGTCGCGGTTGCCGGCTACGTCGTCGCCGCGCGACGGAGCCCGTCGCCGTGGGCGCGATCCTTCAGCGTCTTCCTCAAGCTCGGTCTGGTCGTGATCGCCATCCGCGTCGTCTTCCAGGCCATCGTCGCCGCCCCCATCGGCACGACAGTGATCTTCACGCTGCCCGCGCTCACGCTTCCCGAGATCATGGCGGGTGTGCGACTGGGCGGTCCGGTCACTCTCGAATCGATGGTCGCAGCGCTCTATGACGGCATGCGCCTCGCGACGATCCTCATCTGCGTCGGCGCCGCCAATTCGCTCGCCTCGCCCGCACGCCTGCTCAAGGCCGTGCCCGCCGCCCTCTACGAGTTCGGGCTCTCCATCGTCGTCGCCGTCACCTTCGCACCACAGTTGGTCGCGGACCTCGATCGCGTCCGCACGGCGCGGCGACTGCGCGGACGCACCGTGGGCGGCGTACGCGGCACGGCAGCGGTGGCGCTGCCCGTGCTCGAAGGCGCACTCGAACGCTCGGTGACCCTTGCCGCGGCCATGGACTCGCGCGGCTACGGACGACAGGCCGCGCGCACGCCTCTCGCGCGCCACGCGACTGCCGCCGCCTTGCTCAGCGCCCTCGTCTTCGTCGTCATCGGCGCGTACGCCCTGCTGGACGCGTCCGCACCCGCCGCTCTCGGCCTGCCGATGCTGGCGCTGGGCTTCGGCCTCGGCATCGCCGGCTTTGCCCTCGCCGGACGCCGATCCGTGCGCACCCGCTACCGCCCAGACCCCTGGTCGTGGCCGGAGTGGGGGGTCGCTCTCTGCGGCGTGGGGACGGGGGCCACGCTCATCGCCATGAGCATCGCTGGCGTCCCCGGGCTCATCGCGCCCGTGGACCCGCTCGGCTGGCCGGCCGTGCCCCCGCTCGCTGTGGCGGGCATCCTCATCGGCGTGCTCCCGGCCGTCATCGCTCCCCCCGTGCCTGGTTTGCGCGTGCGGGCGGAGGGCGCGACATGACGCCGGTCATCGAGTTCGCGTCGGTCACGATCACGTATCCGGGAGCGGAGCAGCCCGCACTGGCGAATGTCGACCTCGATATCGGCGAGGGCGAGCTCGTCCTCGTCGTCGGGCAGACCGGCAGCGGCAAGACCACCCTGCTGCGCGCGATCAACGGCCTCGTGCCGCACTTCACAGGAGGCACGCTCGCAGGCAGCGTGCGCGTGGCAGGCCGTGACACCTCGACCCATCATCCGCGCGATCTCGCGGACATCGTCGGCATCGTGCCGCAGGATCCGCTCTCGTCGTTCGTCACCGACACGGTGGAGGAGGAGCTCGCCTATGGCATGGAGTGCCTGGGCGTGCCCGCGTCCACCATGCGGCGACGCGTCGAGGAGACCCTTGACCTGCTCGGCCTTGCCGACGTACGCGACCGGGCCCTGCTGAGCCTGTCCGGCGGTCAACGCCAGCGTGTCGCGATCGGTGCGGTGCTCACCGCGCACCCACGCGTCCTCGTGCTGGACGAGCCGACGAGCGCACTCGATCCCGGGGCCGCCGAGGAGGTCCTCGCGGTGCTCCAGCGCCTCGTCCACGACCTCGGCATCACGGTCGTCCTCGCCGAGCACCGCCTCGAGCGCGTGCTCGAGTACGCCGATCGCGTGATCTACGTGCCTGGCGACGCACGCCCCCTGGTCGTGGGGACGCCCGCGGAGGTCATGCAGGCATCGCCCGTCGCTCCGCCCGTGGTGCGCCTGGGGCGTCTCGCCGAGTGGACGCCCCTTCCGCTCTCCGTGCGCGATGCACGTCGACAGGCACGCGATCTACGCGAGCAACTGCGTCAGCGACCGGGACGCCCACATGCGACCGTCACCGCGGATCCCGTCGTCACCGTGGATCGCACGCGGGCGTCCTATGGCCCGGTGCCGGCACTGCGCGGCGTCACCCTCGACATCGCCAAGGGCGAGATCGTCGCGCTCATGGGCCGCAACGGCGCTGGCAAGTCGACGCTGCTATCCACTCTCGTCGGGCTTCGCCGTCCCGATGCCGGCACCGTCCGCATCGACGGTGTGGACCCCGCGACCCTCACCGGGCCACGCCTCATCGGCCGGATCGGCCTCGTGCCACAGGACAGCACCGACCTGCTGCAACGCGACTCGGTGGCGGCCGAATGCGCGGACGCGGATCGCGACGCGGGCGTGACGCCCGGCAGCACAGCGGCACTCCTCGCGCGTATCGCTCCGGAGATCCCCGGCGATTCACACCCGCGCGACCTGTCCGAGGGCCAGCGCCTTGTGCTCGCCCTCGCGGTGGTGCTCGTGGCCACGCCTGCCGTCCTACTACTCGACGAGCCCACGCGCGGGCTGGACTATCCGACCAAGGAACGCCTGTCCGATCTCTTGCGCGACCTTGCCGCGAGCGGCCACGCGATCGTCGTAGCGACTCACGATGTCGAGCTTGCTGCAGAGACGGCGACGCGCGTCGTCGTGCTGGCCGAGGGAGAGGTCGTTGCCGACGGGCCGACCGCGGAGGTCGTCGTGGGCTCGCCACTTTTCGCGCCACAGGTCGCCAAGGTGCTCGTCGGCCCTGACGGAGGCGACGTACCGCTCACGGTGACCGAGGTGCGCCAGGCGCTGGCGGTGTCAGGATGAGCGCCCGGACCACCGCGCTGCACATGGGCGGGAAGTCATGGGCGGCGGTGATCTTGGCGACCGTGGTCGGCGTCATCGCCTTCGGATGGCCCTTCCTCGCCGAGCCGGGGTCGACCGCGGTCGCGCACGCAGCCGATGCGCCGTGGGTGTTTGCGGCCGTCGTCCCGCTCGTCCTGCTCGTCGTCCTCGCGCAGGTGTCCGACGGCGGCATGGACGCCAAGGCCATCGCGATCCTCGGCGTGCTCGCCGCGGTCGTATGCATCCTGCGCCCCCTCGGCGCAGGCACGGCAGGGCTCGAGCCGATCTGGTTCATCATCATCCT
>CAYYZU010000153.1:0-5176 GCA_964476205.1 uncultured Actinomyces sp.
TGCGCCTCACGCTCGACGACGCCCTCGACACCGGGATCTTCCGCGTGCACTCCGAGGCCCGCGCCGCTGTCGTTTCTGCTGCTGTCGCGGATGCCCTTCCGGGCCAGCCGTACGTCGAGATCGCGGGTACGGCGTACCCCCTCGTGCGCGCTGTCACGCGTATCGGTCGTGGCAACGAGGCCGACATCCGTATCGAAGATCCGGGCGTCTCGCGCACCCACTGCGAGGTCGTCCTGGGCACGCCCGCCGTCGCGCGCGACCTTGGCTCCACCAACGGCACCATGATCGACGGCACCCGCGTGGGACAGGCCGCGCTCGTGGACGGCTCGGTCATCCTCATCGGCACGACGTCGATCACCTACCGGACGGGCTGAGACCGTGACCGAGTTCGCCCTCACGCTGCTGAGGCTGGCGTTCCTCGGCGCGCTGTGGCTCTTCATCATCATCACTGTCATCGCCCTGCGCCGGGACCTCATGCAGCCGCGCGAGGCTCGGCCTGCGGCGACTCGCTCGAGCACGCGGCCACCCAAGCCGGCCAAGCCCGCGAAGGCACCCCGGCCACCGAAGCCCGCGAAGCAGCCCAAGGCGTCGAAGCACGCCAAGTCCGGTCCATCGCTGGTGGTCACCGAGGGCCCGCTCGCGCAGACCGTGATCCCGCTCGGCACCGCCCAGGTCACGCTCGGTCGCGCACCCGACTCGACCCTGGTCATCGACGACGACTACGCGTCCAGTCGCCACGCGCGCCTGTATCCCGGCGATGACGGCTGGATCGTCGAGGACCTCGGCTCGACCAACGGCACCTGGATCGATCGCACGCGCATCACCTCGCCGACCGTGCTGCCGCCCGGAGTCCCGCTGCGGATCGGGCGCACGACCCTGCAACTGCAGCGGTGACCATGACGCTCGCACTCCGCTACGCCGCCCGCTCCGACGTGGGTGTCGTGCGCCAGGGCAATGAGGACTCCGGCTACGCCGCCCCGCGACTGCTCATCGTCGCCGACGGCATGGGCGGCCACGCGGGCGGCGAGCTCGCCAGCGCCACGGCGGTGGCCACGCTCGCGGATATCGCCGATGAGGACCTCGGGCAGGGCGAGGCACTCACCCGTCTGGCTGAAGCCGTGGACGGGGCCGGCGCGACGATCGGCCTTGTCGTCTCCGACAGCCCCGAGCTCGCGGGGATGGGTACGACCGTCACCGCGCTCTATTGGCTTGCCGATGGCGACAGTGCGCGGATCGCGATCGTGCACGTGGGCGACTCACGCGGCTACCTCCTGCGCGACGGCGAGCTCAGCCAGATCACCCACGACCACACCTACGTCCAGACCCTCGTCGACTCGGGGCGCATCACCGAGGAGGAGGCGCACACCCATCCACGCCGCAACCTCCTCATGCGCGCACTCGACGGCATGCAGGTGGCCGAGCCCGATCTCTCCGTGCGTGAGGCCCGGCTCGGTGACCGCTACCTGCTCTGCAGCGACGGCCTGCACGGAGTCGTGTCGAACGACGAGATCGCGCGGGTCCTCGGCTCGCGCGAGCCGACGGTGTGCGTCACCGAGCTCGTCGATCTCGCCCTCTCCCGCGGCGCGCCCGACAACGTCACCGTCGTCGTCGCCCACGTCATCGAAGGCCGGGATGCGGCCGCACTCCCGGTCGTCGTCGGCGCGGCCGGCGAGCCGCGCGTGCGCGCACGCCTCCCCCGCGTGCACTTCCCCGACGACGCGCAGGTCGACCCCAACGCCCCCGACCCGCCGCCCGTGGTCGACGGAGGGCCCCCGACCTCAGAGCTGCCGACGGTCTCCGGTGGAGCTCCTGCCGCCGCTGGTCAGCCCTGGTCGCGCAGGCGCCGCGCACTCGCGTGGGGCCTGGGCATCGGCGCCGCCGTACTCCTCGTCGTCATCGCCCTCGTGCTCGTCGGCAGCGCTTGGGTGCGCTCGCAGTGGTACGTCGGAACGAGTGATGGGTCCGTCGCCGTCTATCAGGGCGTGAGCACCTTCCCGTCGCTAGCCACACTCGTCACGGTCACCGACATCCCCGTGGCCGACCTGCCTCCCCTTGAGGCGGGCCTGGTCACCAACGGCATCTCCGCTCAGGGGCAGGCCGGTGCCGACGCAATCGTCGCGGGCCTGCGCGATCGGGCGTGCGTGGCGATCCCCCGCCCGGCGTACTGCCCGCCGCTCCCGACTCCGACACCTGCCCCCGCACCGGTGCCCTCGGTCTCTCCCTCGGTGGCGCCATGAGCGTTTCCGTGAGCACTTCCGTCGAAACCGAGCCGCGCCAACGCACGCGCCGCAACCTCGAACTCGTCCTTCTCATCCTCGCGTGGGGACTCGGCGTGCTCGGCACGCAGCAGGTCGCCTGGTCCACGGGCGAGGGGCTCCATCCACGCTTCTGGATTACGGCCGCGGTCGTCGGGGTTCTCGCGCTCGTCGCGCACATCATCGTGCGCTGGCGCGTGCCCTACTCCGATCCCTTCCTTCTGCCGATCGCCACGCTGCTCACGATCCTCGGTCTCGTGATGATCTACCGGCTCGATGTGGCCGCCGTGCAGCGAGCTGAGCGCAATGGCAATCCGATTCCGACGCCGGATGTCTACAACCAGCTCACGTGGTACGCCGTCGCTGTGCTGCTCTTCGTGCTCGTGCTGCTCGTCCTGCGTGATCACCGCGTGCTGCAGCGCTACACCTACACCTGCGGACTCGTCGGTGTCATCCTGCTGCTCCTGCCCCTTGCCCCCGTCATCGGCGCGACCGTCAACGGCGCGACCTTGTGGGTGCGCGTCGGCGGATTCACCTTCCAGCCCGCCGAGGCCGCCAAGATCCTGCTCACGATCTTCTTCGCGGGCTACCTCGTCGTCACGCGCGACTCCCTTGCACTCGTGCGCACGAAGGTGCTCGGCGTACCCCTGCCCCGCGCTCGCGATCTCGGGCCGATCCTCATCGTCTGGGCGCTCTCCCTCGGAGTGCTCGTCTTCGAGCGCGACCTCGGCACGTCGCTGCTCTTCTTCGGCCTCTTCGTGGCGATGCTCTACATCGCGACCCAGCGATGGTCGTGGCTCGTGCTCGGCTTCGTCCTCTTCGCCGTGGGCGCCGTCTTCGCCTACCTGATGTTCGGCCATGTGCGCACCCGCGTGCAGATCTGGCTCGACCCCTTCGCGTACTCCGACACCGGCGGATATCAGATCGTGCAATCGCTCTACGGCTTCGCCAACGGCGGTCTCTTCGGCACCGGGCTCGGCCGCGGCTATCCCGAGCTCGTGCCCTTCGCCAACACCGACTTCATCCTCGCGGGCCTCGGCGAAGAACTCGGGCTCACCGGCGCGATCGGGATCCTGCTGCTCTACGCCGTCCTCATCGAGCGCGGCCTTCGGACGGCGGTCGCCGTACGCGATCCCTTCGGCCAACTCCTCGCGGCAGGCCTGTCGATCACCCTCGCCCTGCAGGTCTTCGTCATCGTCGGCGGCATCACGCGGCTCATCCCGCTTACGGGCCTGACGACGCCCTTCCTCTCCTACGGCGGGTCGTCTCTGGTCGCCAACTGGGTGATCATCGCGATCCTGCTCGTCATTTCGAATCGCGCCCGCCGCCCGGCCCCGGCTCCGCCCGCACCCGACTCCACCGCCACGCAGGTGGTGCGCCGATGACCCGCGCGATCCGACGCATCAGCCTCGTCCTCGCGATCCTGCTCGTGGCGCTGATGGTCAACATCACCCTGATCCAGGTCTTCCGCAGCGATGACTTCCGCGCGCGCGCCGACAACCAGCGCGTGATCCTCGATGAATACGGCCGCCAGCGCGGCCCGATCCTCACCGGCCCCGAGGCCGTCGCTCTGTCGGAGGAGACGCGCGGATCGCTCAAGTGGCTGCGCGTCTATCCCGAAGGCGAGCAGTACGCGTCGGTGACCGGGTTCTACTCCCTGGTCTACGGAGCGACGGGTCTCGAGCGCACGGAGAACGGCGTACTCTCCGGATCCTCCGACCTCTTCTTCGTCGACCGGCTGCAGCAGCTCATCGCGGGCGCCCAGCCACGCGGTGGGGCGGTGACCACGACCATCGACCCAGCAGCGCAGGCGGCGGCGTGGGCGGGGCTCGCCGGCACGAAGGGCGCGGTCTTCGCCATCGAGCCGTCGACCGGGCGGATCCTCGCGCAGGTGCAGTCGCCGTCATTCGACCCCAACATCCTGTCCTCGCACGATCCTGCAGAGATCCGCGACTACTACGAGGAGCTCCTCGACGATCCCGATCAGCCGCTGATCAACCGGCCGATCGTCGCGCTCAATCCACCTGGATCGACGTTCAAGCTCGTGACGGCTGCCGCTGCGCTGTCCTCGGGGCGCTTCACCATGGACTCGGTGCTTCCCGGCCCGGCGGAATACGACCTGCCGCTGTCCGAGCGCACCCTGCGCAACTGGACCGGCGAGGAGTGCGCGCCCGGTGGCGAAATCACGCTCGAGCAGGCCCTCGCCGTGTCGTGCAACACGGCGTTCGCGTGGCTCGGCAATGAGCTCGGCGCCGACGCGCTGCGCGAGCAGTCCGAGCTCTTCGGCTTCGACTACAAGTTCGAGACCCCGCTGCGCGCGGCCACGTCGCGCTTCCCCGAGAGCCCCGACGAGCCGCAGACGGCGATCAGCGCGATCGGGCAGTTCGACGTCCGCGCGACGGCCATGCAGATGGCGATGGTGGTGGCGGGCATCGGCAACAACGGCGTCGTCATGGAGCCGTATCTGGTGCAGGAGATCCGCGCACCCGACCTCACGATCCTGCGCACCGCCGACCCGCGGATCTTCCGCACCGCGCTGTCGCCCGAGGACGCCGCCCAGATGCAGCAGATGATGGTCGCCGTCGTCGAGGAGGGCACCGCCGGCGTACTCCAAGGGATCGTCGACGGCAGCGGCAATCCGGTGCTCGTCGGAGCCAAGACGGGCACGGCGCAGACCGGCCGCGACGGTGAGCAGCCGATCTCCTGGATGGTCGCGATGGCACCCGCGACCAATCCGAGCATCGCCGTTGCCGTCGTGGTGGAGGACGGCGGCCAGACCGAGCTCAGCGGCGGCGCCCTGGCAGGCCCCATCGCCCGCGCGGTGATCGAGGCCTCCCTGCGGTGACGCTGCTCACGCTGGAGCGCGCCGCGACGCCGTCTACGGCGTCCATGGCGGCTTGCGGGGGGGGTCGCTGCGACAC
>CAYYZU010000154.1:0-5166 GCA_964476205.1 uncultured Actinomyces sp.
GCTCCCACTCCCCGTTGAACCCCCATCACTGGGAGGAGGAGTTCAACGACCTCCGTCCACCGGTCGACAACCGACTCAAGGGCACGTCCTCGTGGCTCAACCTGGCGACCGGGCGTGACCGGCGTACGCCGGCAGGCTGGCAGGGCGTGGCACGCGAGCGCTTCTCCGCCGTCCCGGGGGCGAGCATGGTCGAGGTCGATGAGCCCACCACCCTCCCCGAGGGATTCCACTCATGAGCCGGCTGTCGACGCTGCTCGCGGAGGGCACGCGCCCCGTCGTGACGGCGGAATTCCCCAGCATCGACGGTGGCGGCCTCGCTGCGGTGGAGAAGGCAGCAGACGAGCTGCGTCCCTTCGTGGATGCGGTCAACGCGACCGACAACCCCGCCGCACACGCGCATGCCTCCAACACCTCGATCGCGATCGCGATGTCGCAGTTCGGTCTTGAGCCGATCATGCAGGTGGTCTGCCGCGACAAGAACCGCATCGCCATGCAGGCCGACATCATGGGCGCGAGCCTCTTCGGCATCGAGAACATCGCCTGCCTCACGGGCGACGATGTCACCGCCGGCGACGAGCCCGAGGCGCGCCGGGTCTTCGACCTCGACAGCACCCAGCTGGTCAAGGTGGCCAGCGGACTTGCCGAGGGCCACTACCTGTCGGGCCGCGCCATCAAGCAGCCGCCCGAGCTCTTCGTCGGCGCCGTCGAGAACCCCTTCGCTCCCCCGCTGGACTACCGCGTGTTGCGCGCGCTCAAGAAGGCCGAGGCCGGCGCGCGATTCCTGCAGTTGCAGATCGGCTACTACCCCGAGCGTCTCGAAAGCTTCGTGCGCGGCTGCGTCGAGGCCGGGGTAACGCGGACGACCGCGCTCATCCCGACCGTCGTACTCACCAAGTCGGCCAAGGCGCTGTCCTTCATGGACGAATCCGTGCCCGGGATCTCGATCCCTGCCGACATGATTGCGCGGGTTGCGGGTGCGGGCGATAAGGACGCGATCGCCGAGGAGTCCTACCAGCTCACCCTCGAACTCAGCCGTCACGCCCTCTCCCTGCAGGGCGTCTCCGGCATCCACCTCACTGACTTCCGTCATGACGGTTCCCTCGAGCGACTCGTGCGCGACCTGGGCATCGGTCCGGCGTTCGACCCGGTGGCGACCGCCACGGGGACCACCTCAGGCACCACCTCGGTATAGGAGTCCCATGCACACCGTCCTCAGCTCCGCGCGCGCCAGCATCACCATCGGGCCGGATCAGCCCTTCTGCATCATCGGCGAGCGCATCAACCCGACGGGGCGCAAGAAGTTCCAGGAGCAGCTGCGCGTGGAGGACCTGTCGGCCGTCGAGATCGACGTCGCCCAGCAGATCGCCGGCGGCGCCATGATGCTCGACGTCAACATGGGCGCCCCGCTCGTCGACGAGGTCAAGCTTCTCGGCGACGCCGTGCGCCTGGTGCAGTCCCTCACCGACGTGCCGCTGTGCATCGACTCCTCCGTCGTCGAGGCGCTCGAGTCCGGCCTCGCGGCGTACGAAGGCAAGGCCCTGGTCAACTCCGTCACCATGGAGCGCGAGCGCATCGAGCTCATCCTGCCGCTGGTCAAGAGGTACGGCGCTGCCGTCATCGCGCTGCCCAATGACGAGGAGGCCATCCCCGAGGATCCGCACCGCCGCCTGGAGCTCGCCAAGCAACTCGTCGGCATCGCGACCGACGAGTACGGCATCCCGATCGAGGACATCGTCGTCGATCCGCTGGCCATGCCCATTGGCGCCGATCACACCCTGGCGATGAAGACCATGGAGGCGATCCACCTCATCTCGACCGAGATCGGCGTCAACACCACGCTGGGTGCCTCCAACGTGTCCTTCGGCATGCCCGACCGTCACACGCTCAACGCGGTCTTCCTGCCCATGGCCATGAAGGCCGGTCTCACCAGCGCGATCATGGACGCCCGCACTCCGCAGATCGTCACCGCCGTCAAGGGCGCCGACCTCATGATGGGCAACGACGAGTGGGGTGCCACCTGGATCGCGGGCCACCGTGCCAAGCAGGCAGCCGCACAGGCGGCGGAAGCAGCCGCTCAGGCATGACCGCAATCGAGGACGCCCCCAGCGGCCCGGCGCGCGTAAGCCTCACCTTCCTGCCCGCGGGCAAGTCGGTGCGCGTGCCGAGCGGAGTGAGCGTCTTCGATGCCGCTCTGTGGAACGGCGTGCCCGTCGACTCCACCTGCGGCGGCCACGGCACGTGCAAGAAGTGCAAGGTCCGCGTGATCGACGCATCCCTGCCGGTCAGCGCGCTGGACGAGCGCGCCTTCAGTGCCGAGCAGCTCGAGCAGGGCTGGCGACTGGCCTGCATGGCAACGGCCACGCGCGACCTCGAGGTCGACGTACCCGAGCTCACGACCCGCCCCAAGGCAGCCACCGTGGGCGTCGGCCGCCAGGTGATCCTGCGTCCGGCGGTGCAGAAGCGCTTCCTCCAGCTCGAGGATGCCACGCTCTCCGACCAGCGCACCGATGTCGAGCGAGTGCTCGGGGCGATCGACGACCTCGAGCTCCGCGTCGACCCGCACGTGCTGCGCACGCTCGGTCGCACGCTGCGATCGGCGAACTGGGAGGTGACGGCGGTCATCGTCGGCACCGACCTCATCGCCGTCGAGCCGGGTGACACGACCGGGGCGGCGTACGGCGTGGCCTATGACCTGGGCACGACGACCGCCGTGGCGACCCTCATGGACCTCACGACGGGCGCACCCATCGCCGTCGCATCGATGCTCAACAAGCAGCAGCCCTTCGGCGCCGACGTCATCAGCCGCATCAGCTCCACGATGCTCGATCCCGAGTCGCTGCCCAAGCTCCAGGAGCTCGCCCAGGCCACGCTCGACGAGCTCACGCAGGATGTGTGCACGCAGGCGGCTGTCGATCCGTCGTCGGTCTATGAGGTGGCGCTGGCGGGCAACGCCACGATGGCGCAGCTCATCCTCGGGATCGATCCCGAGCCGCTCGGCGTCGCCCCGTTCATCCTCGCGACCGCGTCCTACGCCGACCTGCTCGCCGCCGACCTCGGCGTGCACGTGCACCCGCGCGCGCGCGCCATGCTCTTCCCGCACCTGGGCGCCTACGTCGGCGGCGACATCATCGCCGGCGTGCTCGCCGCGGGCATGGACCGCGACAAGCGCCTGCGCCTCTTCATCGACATCGGCACCAACTGCGAGATCGTCCTCGGCAACGGCGAGCGACTCATGTCGACGGCGGCGCCCGCCGGCCCTGCCTTCGAGGCTGCGTCCATCCGCTGCGGCATGCGCGCGGCCCCCGGCGCCATCGAGGTGGTCGCCATCAGCGACGAGGGGGTGACCCTGCAGGTCATCGACGACGCGCCGCCCGTCGGCATCTGCGGATCGGGCCTCGTCGATGCCATCGCCGAGTTGGCGCGCGTCGGTCTCCTTGACTCCTCCGGCCGCTTTCTCTCCGATGACCGCATCGCGGAGCTTCGCCCCGATCTCGCCGACCGCTTCGTCGAGCGCGACGGCGAGCGCCTCTTCGTGCTGGCTACGGTCGAGGAATCCGGCAACGACTCGGATGTGTTCCTCAGCCAGCGCGACGTACGCGAACTGCAGTTCGCCAAGGCGGCGATTTCCACCGGTTGGAAGCTGCTGCTCGAGGAGTTCGGCGTCGAGGAGTCCGAGATCCAGCAGGTGCTCCTCGCGGGATCCTTCGGCACCTACCTCTCGGCTCGCAGCGCCGTCGGCATCGGCCTGGTGCCGCAGATCCCCGTGATGCGCATCGTGAGCGCGGGCAATGTCGCGGGCGAGGGCGCCAAGATGGCGCTCCTGTCGGACTCCGAGCGCCACGGCGCCCAGGCCCTGCTCGACGAGATCCACTACGTCGAGCTGTCTGATCGCACGGACTTCAACGACCGGTTCGTCGATGAACTCGCCTTCCCGGCGCCCTGATTCACCGGCTCGCCGCGCACTTATCCTCTGCGGCGCACTCAGCGCCGACGCGTCGGCGTGGATAGAGGACGCCGGCGCTGACGTCGCGATCCATCCCCTGCCGCCCCTGCTGCACAACCGACCCGAGCGCATCGCCCCGGAGGTCGAGCGGCTCGTGCTCGAGCTGCGCGAGCGCTACGACGAGATCGCGATCGGCTACGCCGACTGCGGCACGCACGGTGCCCTCGACGAGGTGTGCGAGCGGTTTGGCCTACGCCGATTGCCGGGCCGTCACTGTTACGACATCTACGCGGGCGAGCAGGAGATGACGGGGATCTGGGAGGCCGAGCCGGGCACCTACGTGCTCACCGACTTCCTCGTGCTGTCCTTCGACCGGGTCGTCTGGCGCGAGCTGGGCCTGGATCGCTATCCAGAGCTGCGCGACGACTACTTCCGTCACTACTCGCGGGTCGTCTGGCTGGCGGGCCGGCGTACCCCCGACATGCAAAGGGCAGCCGAGCGGGCCGCCGAACGCCTGGGCCTGCCGCTGCAGGTCGTGGCGGCCCCCGGAGGACTGAATCCTGCCTTGGGGAATCTGATGTACAACTCCCCGCCGAACTGATATATCTATGCCGTGACCTCGGCTGCCGTCGTGTACCCCGTCCTCGGGGAGCCGCTCTCGCAGTCCGAGCTTGCCTACCGGGAGATCCGGGCCCTCATCGTCACCCTGGAGCTCCCCCCGGGATCCCTCCTCAGCGAGCCCGAGCTCCAGGAGCGGCTCGGCCTCGGCCGCACCCCGGTCCGCGAGGCCCTGCGCACGCTCGCCCACGAGCGGCTCGTCGAGGTCTATCCGCGCCGTGGGATGTTCGTCGCGGCGCTGGATCCGCGCGACCTCTCGGCGCTATCGGAGGTGCGTGAGCAACTGGAGCCCTTCGCGGCGCGCCTGGCTGCCGAGCGGCGTACCGACGAGGACCTCGAGGTGATCGACGAGCTCATCGCCGACCTCGATGCCGTGGCTGTCGCACCCGACATGCGCCAGCTCATCGAGCTCGACCAGCGCATCCATCACCACATCTACCGCTGCGCCCACAACGACTTCCTGCAGGACGTGTGCGACCAGCACTACATGCACGCCCTGCGGATCTGGTTCCTCGCCCTCGACCGGGTGAGTCACCTCGGCGATGCCGTTGCCGAGCACCGCGACCTGCTCGTCGCCATCCGCGAGGGTGATGCCGATCGGGCCG
>CAYYZU010000155.1:0-3645 GCA_964476205.1 uncultured Actinomyces sp.
CGGCCTGCGATGGCGACGTACGCGACCTGCAGGGGCAGACCTTCGTCGACCGTGGGCGCGATCTCTACGGCGGCAGAGGATTCCTGCGCTCGAGCGTGTGGTTTGCCGGTGGCAACCACAACTACCTCAACACGGAGTGGACCCCCGGCATGTCGGAGTCGGGGACAGGCAAGGACGACGCCGAGTACCTCTACGCGGACAACGCGTCCTCGGGGTCGTGCCGCCCGCGGCATCGCCTCACGCCCGAGCAGGAGCGCGCGGTCGGATTGGCGTACGTCACCGCGAGTGTGCGGTGGATGCAGGACTCCGATGCGCGCATGCTGCCGTTCCTCGACGGCACCGGCGATGTGCCTCCCACAGTGCTGGCCGAGGGAATCGAGACGAGATCCGCGAGCCTGGCCGGTCCCGATCGCCTTCTCGTCGTCCCGTCTCCGCTCACGAGTATCGACGACAGCGGCCTCGACGCACGTGCCTGTCGCGGAAGCCAGCTGTCCGTGCCGGACGACGATCGTCTGTCGCACCTGTGCGGCTACGGTCGCGTGGAGCCGGGCAATGACACGAGCTGGCTCGGGCCCACCCACTTCGCCGTGCCGCTGCCTGATCGCACCGCGGTGCGGCTCGCGTGGTTCAGCGAGGGCATCGGTTGGGTCGGACTGGATACCTCGCGCGACCTGCGAGGCACCTCGCGCCTCTCGGCGCGGGTGGTCGTCGACCCGGCAACGCGCGGCACCTTCGCCATGGCCCTGCGCGATGCGAGTGGCGCGACCGCGGTGGTGCCCCTGCGCGGCCTACCGCTGCAGCCTCTCTCGCGAGGCAGCCTGCCGGCACGGCTGGTGCCGCAGCAGGCCTGGATCGACCCACGCGATGCCGTCGGGATCGACCTGGCGCGAGTGACCGACGTAGGCCTGGCGGTGACGGGCTCTGGCTTCGCATGGATCCTCGACATCAGCGAGCGCTCGGGTGAGACGGCACCCGCGGCCACGCCGCTGCCCCTCGTGACCATGCCACTCGTCCAGGACTTCCGGGTGGGGCCGGGGACGTCGACTGTCGACGTCCGAGTGGAACTCGACGCTCCGGCTCCGCTCGGCGCAGAGATGGTCGTCGAGGTGTCCCTTGACTCTGACATCCGCCCGAGCGCGCCCACGCGTGTGACGGTCGAGCCGGGCGCGAGCAGCGCGGTCATCCCACTGCGCGTCACGATGCCGCGCGTGACGGGGCCGAGCGATCAGTACGGCGGCGCTGTCTACGTCTATCCGGTGAGTGGCGCTAACGGCGGTTCCAATGTCGGCTACCTTCAGGTGGCGCCAGAGGGCACCGAGATTCGTCGTGTCGCGCTCGTCGATCCCGTCGTGAACGCCCGACGTGCGGGCCGACTCACGTGGGAGTTCAGGTCGTCCGATAGCGGTCCGGTGAGCGTTGAGTTGACGCTTGCGGATGCTGCCATGGACTACGCCGACCTGAAGCCGCGCTTCCGCGTCCGGATGGGCCTGCCGGCTCGCGGGCCCATCGCCAGTGGCGAGGGTCTGGGCCTCATGTCCGAGGATGTCGGGCCGGGTCTCCTGCGAGTGAAACTGCCGCTTGCGCGCAAGGCGACGCTGGGTGCCTGGATCAGCTTCCGGATCGACTCCGTCTCGGGTGCCGTGCTCGACGGTGGCGATCAGGTGCTCACCGGCACGGTGGGCGGTCGCGCCAGCAGTACTCGCCCCTAAGCGGTTCACCCCACCTGGTTGACGGTGAGGATCACCGACGGGATCGCCGGGCCGTAGGGCGTGGCGGCGTCGTTCTCGTAGAGGATGCGTGCGTTGGCATCGAGGCTGGCCCACAGGAGTGTCGCGTGCTGTCCCGCGCCCAGGGAGGCGAAGAAGTTCCAGGCCGCTACCTGCTTCGCGCCGCCTCCGATCAGGACCAGGCCCGTGTTGCTGTCGGGTACGTCGATGCCATCGATGCGCAGCCAGATGAAGACCGTGTCGGTTCCCGCATCCGTCTTGGTGATTTGCGCCGAGAAGGAGATGTTGTAGACCCCAGTGTCGTCCACCGTGATGTCGGTGTTGTTGATGACGCTCACACGATTGCTCAACTCCGTCGTCCGCAGCAAGACCGGCACGGGATTGCCGGGCGAGGTGTTGGTCTGGGTCTGCAGGTCCAGGAAGTTGCCGTAGGCACCGAACCCACCGGCGGGGCCGATAGGCCCGACTGGTCCGGGGATGCCCTGCGGCCCGGCTGGTCCGGTCGCACCCGGATCGCCCTGAGGACCGACTGGTCCGGTCGCACCCGGTGCCCCCGTTGCACCTGTAGGGCCGCGCCCACCAGGAGGGCCTGTCGGGCCCTGCGGGCCGACTGGCCCCTCAGGTCCCTGAGCACCGGGCGGTCCCGGAGGGCCGATCGGTCCGGTGACGGACCACATCAGCGTGCGCTCGCGCGGATAGCACGGGCGCGTGGTGCGCGGGATCCGCATGTCGCCGGTCGCGCGATCCACGCAGGCGCGGATATCGCTCGACGTGCGCTCGGCGGGCGCTGCCTGAGGGCTTCCGCTCAGCGAGGCGACACCGATGAGCGTTGCAGACGCGAGCGTGGCAAGACCCGTGAGAAGCGCACGCGCTGGCCCACCGCTCACCCCCTCAGTCTCCGGCGCCGTCGGGGCTGATCCTCGCTGAGTGAAGTCACTGATCGGTCAGCCCGCGGTCATCGCTGATGCCCTAACCTCGGGGCAACCGAGGAGGACGTATGGCTTACCAACCCACCTGGGAGTCCGTCAGCACGCATCCACTGCCCGAGTGGTACGACGATGTGAAACTCGGCGTCTTCCTGCACTGGGGCCTGTATTCCGTGCCGGGATGGGCTCCGCAGGTCGGAGACATCCAGCAGCTACTCCATGACGAGGGCCCTGTCGGCATGCTGCGCGACAATCCCTATGCCGAGTGGTACCGCAACACGATGCAACTCGATGGCAGCCCGACGCAGGTCCATCACGCTCAGACCTACGGCGCGGACTTCCCCTACGACGGCTTCATCCCTGCGTTCAACTCCGGTGCGAACTCCGCCGACCTCGACGCGATCGCCGACCTGTGCGCGAGCGCTGGGGCCGGCTATGTCGTCCTCACCACCAAGCACCACGAGGGCTTCCGGCTCTGGCCGTCCACGATCGCGCATCCCAGCAAGGGCCTCTACAACGCCGAGCGCGACATCGTGGGAGACATGAGTGCGGCGGTGCGCGCGCACGGCATGCGCATGGGCCTCTACTACTCAGGCGGGTATGACTGGCCCTTCAACGACGCAGTCCTCCGTCGCCCGGCGGACTCGATGCTCGCCGTACCGGCATCGGCGGAGTATCTCGCCTACGCCACCGGCCACGTGCGCGAGCTCATCGACGCCTATGCCCCCGAGGTGCTGTGGAACGACGTGGCATGGCCTCCCGGCGGCAATCTCGCGGAGCTCTTCGCCTACTACTACGACGCGGTGCCCGAGGGAGTCATCAACGATCGCTGGATCGAGCCCAGTGGCCGTCGCAATGTCGTCACCGATGCGCTCACGCAAGCCGCGGGCGACCTCATCCAGCTCTTGTGGAAGCACATCCCGGAAGAGGACAAGAAGCTCACCTTCCCCGGGGCTCACTGGTATGACTTCAACACTCCCGAATACGCCGTC
>CAYYZU010000155.1:3655-5159 GCA_964476205.1 uncultured Actinomyces sp.
AAGAAGTGGGAGGCCACCCGCGGCGTCGGACATTCCTTCGGAGCCAACCGCAATGAGCGTCCGCAGGACATTGTCACCGCCACCGAGTTGGTGCACATGCTCGTCGACGTGGTCTCCAAGAACGGCAACCTGCTCATCGGCATCGGCCCGGACGAGCATGGCCGCATCATCGCCCAGCAGCAGGAGCCGCTCCACGGGCTCGGGGCATGGATGAAGGACAACGGCAAGGTCATCCGCGGCTCGCGTCCGTGGACGCAGCCCGCGACCGAGACGACGGACGGCACCGGTGTGCGTTTTGTGCAGCAGGGAGGCGACGTTTACGCGATCCTGCTCGGCCTCCCGGGGGCGCGGACATTCGCACTGCGCGGCGTCGATGGACGCTCAGTCGACGCCGCGCACATCGTCGGCAGCCGCGCGAAGGTCGGCATCGGCGAGCGCGACGGCATGGTGGAGATCACGCTGCCCGAGCGCGTGCCCGTCGAGCCGGCGTACGCGCTGCACCTGGGTTCTGGAGTCCGCTGGAATGGCTAGCCGCGCGGCCGTCATCGTCTCCGGAGGGGGTTCGACCAGCCCCTTCACCACGCCGGAGGCGGCATGTGCCGTGGGGCTGGCGGCCGGCAACACCGACACCGCTCTGCGCGCGGCGCTGCTCGATGCGGGCATCGCCACCTTCACGGCACCCGTGACCGTGGGTGGCGGTGAAGCCTTCGCCGATCCCGGATGGAGTGGTTTTGCCGAGCCGCCCGCTGTGCTGCCGGCCGACATGACCATCGACTCAGTGGGCGATGTCGAGGAGTCCGCCGCGTGCCTTGCTCGGTTCCTCGGCTACCTGCACGAGGAGTACGGCGTACGCGACGTCGATATCGTCGCCCACTCGCTCGGTGGGGTCATTGCACGTTCAGCCCACATGCAGATGCGGTCGGTGGGTGGGTCGGCACGGATCATCTCACTGACCTCGATCGGCACGCCCTGGCTCGGCAGCTTCGTGCGCCACTACGACCGGGAGTCCATGCCGATGCCCGAGCCAGCGGCGTCCTTCGCCTACTCGCTCATGGGCCATATGCGCCAGGGCGGCCGACTGGTCGCTCAGGCTGCCGCGCCGCCCCTGTGGTCAACCGGCAAGGAGCACGGTCTCGACGGGCTCGTGCTCACGCGGATCGCGGGCACCTACTTCACGGGCGACGGGGAGCCCTATCCGCACGACGGCATGGCAAGTCGCACGAGTGTCTTCGCCATGGATGCGGATCCGGTCGTCTTCCCGCCTGCGTCCTGCCACGAGGTGCCGGACGTGCACAGCATCTCGTTCGCGCGGGTGATGGATCTGGACTGGGAGCGCAGCATCACCTGGGATCCGCGCGTGATGGAACTGGTCATCGACGCCATCGCCCGCGCCTAGTGCCGCGTTTCCCGCTTGGGGAACGTGCCGACCTTGGCAACGTCGTAGCCCCCCGGGTAGGTGCGCATCGGTAGGTGTTCGAGCGGTGACGTGAACTCGCGTCGCGCG
>CAYYZU010000156.1:0-2335 GCA_964476205.1 uncultured Actinomyces sp.
GCCGGGGAGGGCGATGTCGATGACGTCGTCGATCGTGCGCAGGCCGAGGTCTACGAGGTCACTGAGCGGCGCTCGGCGGAGGACTACCTCCCGCTCCGCGATCTCATGGACGGCGCGCTCACCGAGATCGAGGCGATCGCCAACCGTGGCGGCCAGATGGTGGGTGTGCCCACGGGCTTCGCGGATCTGGATGCGCTGACCAATGGCTTGCACCCCGGACAGCTCATCATCGTTGCGGCTCGTCCGGCGATCGGGAAGGCACTGGCGCTCGATACGCCGATCCCGACACCGACCGGCTGGACGACGATGGGCGAGATCCAGCCGGGCGATGAGGTGCTCGACGACCGAGGTCGACCCACGCGCGTCCTGGCTGTCAGCGAGACGTGGAGCGACCGACCCTGCTACCGGGTGAATTTCTCGGACGGCTCGAGCATCGTCGCCGACGAGGAGCACGAGTGGCTCACGGAGACGCGGGCGTCCCGTAAGTCCGCGCAGGCGGCGGCCGTCGGCTACAACCGTTATCGCAATCAGCGCACCTTCGCGGAGGTCCGGACCACTCGCGATATCGCTGAGACGCTGCGGTGCTCCACCAAGGATGCGCGGCTCAACCACTCGATCGTCAACGCGCGGCCACTGGACCTGCCCGAGGCCGATCTACCGATCGCGCCCTACGTCCTCGGTGTCTGGCTCGGTGACGGCACGTCCGCGGCTGCCCACTTCACATCGGCCGATCCCGAGATCCCCATGTTTATCGAGGCCGAGGGCCTTGATGTCCCCTACCTGGGCAACCTCCGCTACGGCCTTCGGCTGCCAGGTGTACGCGAGATTCGCGACCGCGAGTGTGAGGTGTGCGGAGTCTCGTTCCGCCCGAAGGCGCCAACAGTGCGCACCTGTGGCCGCACGTGCGGGGGCAAGCTGCCCAAGGACCTGGGCCCGGCAGCAGATGCCGCGTGCCCTGACTGCGGCGGCCGCACCACTGGAGTCTTGCGTTGCCGGGAGTGCGAGCGCTCGCATGGCTCGTTCCAGGCCATCCTGCGCAGCGTCGGAGTCCTGAACAACAAGCACATCCCGCCTGTTTACCTTCGCGCCTCAGAGGATCAGCGCCGCGCGTTGCTCGCAGGTCTTCTCGACACGGACGGCACTGTCACTTCGCAGGGCAACGTGCAGCTGACGACCACGTCCCGCCGCCTGGCGCGCGATGCCTACGAGTTGGTCGTCAGCCTGGGCTACCGATGCTCTATCTCCACGAAGCGCGTACACGGCCGTACCGAAGCGTCCTCCACAGCCTTCAACCTCAACTTCACGACTCTGGACGAGGTCTTCCGCCTGCCTCGCAAGGCTCTCCTTCACAAGGAGCGGATGGCGGGCAAGTCCGCTGCACGCACGGGTAATCGCTTCATCACCAGTGTCACGCCCGTGCCCAGCGTCCCTGTGCGCTGCATCCAGGTGAGCAACGCCTCGCACCTCTATCTCGCCGGCCGAGCGATGGTCCCGACGCACAACTCGACCCTCGCCGTGGATATCGCGCGATCAGCCAGCATCAAGAACGGCCTGACCAGCGTCATCTTCTCGCTGGAGATGGGCCGTAACGAGATCCTCATGCGTCTGCTGTCCGCCGAAGCGCAGATCGCACTGCATCACATGCGCAGCGGCAACATGAGCGACGCGGACTGGCAGAAGCTCGCCACCAAGATGGGCGTGGTGAGTGAAGCGCCACTCTTCATCGACGACTCGCCCAACCTCACGATGATGGAGATCCGCGCGAAGTGCCGCCGTCTCAAGCAGCGTCACGACCTACGCCTCGTCGTCGTCGACTACATGCAGCTCATGACGAGCGGCAAGAAGGTCGAGAGCCGCCAGCAGGAGGTCTCGGAGTTCTCCCGCTCGCTCAAGTTGCTGGCCAAGGAACTCGACGTGCCTGTCATCGCTGTCAGCCAGCTCAATCGCGGTCCCGAGCAGCGCACCGACAAGCGTCCGATGCTGTCCGACCTTCGCGAATCGGGTTGCCTCACGGCATCGACCCGGATCCTGCGGGCGGATATCGGCTCGGAGGTCACCATTGGTGAACTCATCGAGAGTGGTGAGCGACTCATCCCCGTCTGGTCGCTGGATGACTCACTGCGCTACGTGCCCAAGATCATGACCCACGTCTTCTCTACTGGGCGCAAGGAAGTCTTCACCCTCACCACGGCCAGTGGCCGAGTTGTCGAGTTGACCGCGAACCACCCACTGCTGACCTACCACGGCTGGCGCAGCTTGGGTGAACTCGAGCCAGGCGACCGCATCGCGACTCCGCGTCACGTGCCCGCTCCCGAGGTCGAGTTCGACATGTGGA
>CAYYZU010000156.1:2435-5127 GCA_964476205.1 uncultured Actinomyces sp.
TGGGCGACGGACGGATCCATCCTCATCAACGCCTCAGGCCGTGGCGGTCGCGTCTACTACGCCTCGACGAGTCGCCGCCTAGCGGACGATGTCGCCCGTCTACTCCTGCGCTTCGGCATCACTGCGCGCATCCGCACGTCGACGAAGGGGGGCTACCGGCCGTCCTACACGGTCGATGTCTCCGGCGCTGCCGACCAGAAGGTCTTCCTCCGGCGCATCAACGCCCACGGTGAGCGGGGGGAGATCGGCCGGCGTCTCCTGTCGATCCTCGAGACCATCGAACCCAATACCAACCGTGACACGGTGCCGCGCGAGGTGTGGGAAGACGTCAAGAGCGTGATCAGCGACAAGGGCATGACGCATCGTGAGTTCGCCTCCGCGATGGGCACCTCCTTCTGCGGCAGCACGATGTGGAAGCATGCGCCGAGCCGCGAGCGTCTCGGTCGTGTCGCCACCGTCCTGGAGTCCGCGGACTTGGAGCTCATGGCGACCAACGACGTGCACTGGGACGAGATCGTCTCCATCGTCTCGATCGGCGAGCAGGAGGTGTACGACGCCACCGTCCCCGGCACTCACAACTTCATTGCCGACGGAGTCGCCGTGCACAACAGCCTCGAGCAGGATGCGGACATGGTGATCCTGCTCCACCGCGAGGATGCCTACGAGCGCGAGTCTCCGCGCGCGGGCGAGGCTGACTTCATCGTCGCCAAGCATCGCAATGGCCCCACCTCGACGATCACCGTCGCCTTCCAGGGCCACTACTCGCGCTTCGTCGACATGGCTCAGTAGCCGACAGGGCTCAATAGTCGGCATGGCCGAGTATCCGGACTCCGTCGACCGCCGGACATAGTTCCACCGCGGACCCCTATGGGAATCCGCGGCGGAACTGGTCACGCGCTCACTCGTGTCGCGCGCGTGACCCCCATGTACCCCCTGGAGGAGTTAGCGGGACGCGAGAGCCAAGCCCGCGTCAGCGGCAGCCTCTTCGGCCGTCTTCTTGCTGAGTTCGCCCAGCTCGACGAGTGCCTCCATGCCGGGTGCGACGCCGGCGAGGGTGAGCTCGCGCTCGATCACGGTGAGGTTGGCGCCCCACACGTCCTCGAAGATGCGCCGCAGGTAGATGACGTTGTAGTCCCAGCCCTCCTTCGGAGTACCCGGACCGTAGGCGCCACCACGGGTCGTGATGAGCACCACCGGCTTGCCCTCGAGGAGGCGCTCACCCTGCGGTGCGCCAGCGATGGCGAGGTCGATCCACGTCTTGACGTGCTGCGAGACGCCCCAGTTGTAGAGGGGGAGAGCGAGCACGGCGGCGTCGGCATCACGGAGCTCGCTGGCAATCGAAGTGGCCAGGTCAAAGGCGGCCTGCTGCTCGGGGCTGCGCTGGTCCTCCGGAGTCCAGGCGGCACCGACGGCGGTCGCCCAGGCGTCCGCCGGGAACGGCTCGACGGCGAGGTGCCGAGTGACGAGGGCCTCGTGGGGTCGGGCCTTGAGGAGCTCGGCGGTGACGATGTCGGCCAGGGCGCTGCTCGAGGAGCGGGTGCCCTGGATGCTGGAGTCGATGCGCAGGACGGTCATGGGGTCTCCTGAAGGAAGAAGTTCAATGTTGAACTAACCCTACGTCAGGACAGTTGAATCTTCAACTAGAGGTCGGGTGACCTCGATCACACGCCCCTGCTACGGCTTCACGGCCTCGATCGTGGCGGAGACGACGTACTCCGTCAGGTCGCGGCCGGGAGCCCAGCGCTCGATGAAGTTGCGGCTGTCGTCCTTGGGCTCGATGGCAATGTCGACGAAACCCGTCGCGTCGAGGATCGCCTCGAGTTCCGAGATGAGCGATGCTCCCGCCATGCAGCCGCTGTAGAGCGCGAGGTCACCGCGCACCTCGTCGGGCAGGTCGGCGAACGCGACGACATCGGAGATGGCCAACCTGCCGCCGGACTTGAGCACACGGAATGCCTCGCGGAAGACCGCGGGCTTGTCAGGCGACAGGTTGATGACGCAGTTGGAGATGATGACGTCGACCGTCGCGTCAGCGACCGGCAGGTGCTCGATCTCACCCAGCCGGAACTCCACCTGGGAGTAGTTGCCGGAATCCGCGTTGGCTCGCGCCTTGGACACCATCGCCGGGGTCATGTCGACGCCGATCACGTGGCCGGTCGCTCCCACGGCTCGGGCGGCCAGGAAGGCATCGAATCCCGCGCCGCTGCCGAGGTCGAGCACGGTCTCGCCGGGCTGGAGCGCGGCGATGGCCCCCGGATTGCCGCAGCCCAGGCCGAGATCGGCGCCCTCCGGCACCGCTGCGAGCTCATCAGGGGAGTAGCCGAGCTCGAGGGAGACCGATCCGTCGGTGCAGCACGGAACCGCGCTGGGTGAGCAGCAACTTCCCGCATCGCCAAGCGCGATCTCGCCATAGGCATCGCGGACGGCGCTGCGCAGGGCGTCGGGTGAGAGCTCGGTCATGGTGACTCCGATGCAGACGGGCGAGTGCGGGCGAGGACGTCCGCAAGTGTAGGACGTGTGATGGTGACGAATTCACTTCCGGACTCGCCCATGAGGCGGCGGCTCATCGACCAGGCGATGCGCGATCCCTGCTCCTTGGCGCGGTCAGCCACGTCGCCCGTGAAGTGCGCATCGACCGTCGCGTGCCAGAGGTCGACCCAGCGACCGAAGTGCTCGGCCGTGAGGTGCGCCT
>CAYYZU010000157.1:0-4998 GCA_964476205.1 uncultured Actinomyces sp.
AGCTCGCCACCGAGATCAAGGGCGCTCAGCAGCCTGAGATCGACCAGATGACCGCATGGCTTGAGGAGTGGGGTATGCCGGTGATGTCCGGCATGGACGCCATGGGCGAGCACGGCGGGCACGGCATGTCCGGCATGCTCACCGACGAGCAGCTGCAGCAGTTGGCGAATGCCCAGGGGGCTGAGTTCGACCGGCTCTTCGCGGAGTTCATGATCCTTCACCACGAGGGCGCCATCGACATGGCGGAGGACGTGGTCGACTCCAAGGATCCGCGCGTTGCGGCTCTTGCGCAGGCGATCCTGACCACGCAGGCCGAGGAGATAGCCCAGATGAGGGCCTTCCTCGACGGCCCTGCGAATGCGGCGGAGGGGGATGCTTCGGCATCCCCCTCTGTCATTGAGCTGTCCTCCGCACTCGACCATGTGCACGCTGCGGTCTACGTCGACGGGCGACTGCTCGTCGGCACCCACACAGGTGTGGCGGAAGTGGATGCGAACTCGGGTCAGGTGACCAAGCGTGGTGCTTCGCAGGACGACTTCATGGGCCTGGCCGGGTCGTCTGATCTGCTGGTGGCGAGCGGCCATCCGGGCGCGGGCTCGACGTTGCCGGATCCCGTGGGTCTTATCCGCAGCACCGACGGCGGTGAGACGTGGGAGACGGTCTCCCTCACCGGTGAGATCGACTTCCATGCCCTCGCGATCGACGGTGATCGCGTCGCTGGCTCAGCCACGGCAGGCGAGATCCTCTACTCGGAGGATGGAGGTGCCTCATGGACGGCCAGCGCCCAGGGGGAGTTCACCTCACTCGCCTGGTTCCAGGGGCAACTGTGGCTCGCTGACGGATCGACCCTGTCGACCTGGGTGCCCGGTGACGCAGCGCCCGCCGCAGCCGCGGATGCAGCCGGAGTCCTCGTGGCGGCGGCCACGGACGGCAGCCTCCTCTGGGTCCTGCAGCCTGACGGGTCGCTCCTGGCGTCCGCTGATGGGATCTCCTGGACTCCCGCCGGCTCCGTCTCAGAGGCCGCCGCGCTCACGGCTTCGCCCGACGCCGCCTACGTCGTGACGCCCGACCGCATTCACGTCATCCCGGCCCCGTGACCCGCGGGATTCTGCAACCGCGCGACGTGGATGTTCGTGTGGCTGGGCTGGGGCCCGGTGATCGAGTCAACCAGCCGGATCTCGTGTACGTCGAACGCCGGTCCGGTGTAGTCACGGAGGCCCTCAGCCGCGTTTCGCGCTGCGGCGTCGCGTTCCGCTGAGGGACGCCAGCGGGCGATGGTGAGGTGCGCCCGCCACGGCCGCCGTTCGACCGGAACTCCGGCAGATCGCATCTCGCGCTGCACCGCCCGTGCGAGTCGGTCGGCGGGGGAGTGGCGCGCGGTCGGCTCGACGCCGAGCCAGAGCACTCCCCGGAAGGTGCCCGCGCCGGTGAGCCGAAGCCCGCGCAGTGGAGCGTGTGTGGCGGTCACATCGTCGAGCCGCGCGTATAGGTGCGTCACGCGCTCAGGATCGACCTCGCCAAGAAATGCCAGGGTCACGTGCCAGCGCTTTTCGGATACCCAACGCATGCCCGGCGTGGTGGAGGCGATCAGGACCGGACCGTCAGGGTTGGCTCGGCGGACCCGCCGGTCCACAGCCTCGGCGGCGTGGGCAAGGGCCTCGGCGGTGGGGGTGATGCCGACGAAGAGGCGCACGACTCCAGGCTAGGCCGGAATCACGCGCCGTCTCTCCGCAGTAACACGAAGGGCCCCCGTCCGGCGAGTGCCGGAGCGAGGGCCCCTCGATAGTGGGCCGGTCTACAGGTTGTCCACCAGAGTGTCGAGCAACTGGTAGGTCCGGTCGTTACTGAGTTCCCAGAACATCGCGCCGCCGAGTCCGCGCTCCTTGATGAAGTCCGTCTTGGCCTTCATGGACTGCGGATCGTCGTAGGTGATCCAGAGTCCGCGCGCAGGGTCGTAGAGGTAGGGCACCTGGGCTGCCTCATCCCAGTAGCGCGTCATCGTGGGGAGGTAGTTGGCGACGATGTCGTGGTAGTCGAAGACCCCCTTCTCCCACGTCCCGACCGATGCTCCGCGTGCTGGCTGGTAGAGACCGGCATCGGTGGCGGACACGCCTTCCCAGCCTCGGCCGTAGAAGGGAACGCCAAGCACGAGCTTGTTGGCCGGGAATCCCGTTGCGAGGTAGGCATCGACGGCATCACTCACGCTGAATCCTGTCGCGGTGTCCTTGGGTCCGACCGACATCGGCGCGTTGTGTCCGGTGATCGGATCCCAGCTTCCGTGGAAGTCGTAGGACATGAGGTTCATCCAGTCCAGCGCGCTGCCCATCTTGTCGGCCTCGAGATTGGGGATCGTCGTGGGTCCGGCGGGCGCGGCGATGGTGAGGTAGTAGTCACGGCCGTCAGCCCGCTCCTCGGCATCCAACGCCTGGCGGAAGTCCGCGAGGAGAGCGGTGTAGTTCGGCTTGTCGGCAGCAACACCCGGGTAGAGACCGCCCGAGACGGGGTACTCCCAGTCGACGTCGATGCCGTCGAAGCCGTACTGCTTCATGAAGTCAACGCACGACGTGACAAAGGCGTCGCGGGACTGCGGTGTGGCGGCCGCCTCGGAGAAGTTCTTGCTCCAGGTCCAGCCGCCGATCGAGATGAGCGTCTTGAGGCGCGGATGCTCCTGGCGCAGCTTCTGCAGCTGGTTGAAGTTGCCTCGCAGGGCTCCCTGGTCCCAGGTGTCGCCGGCGAAAGCCTTGTCGATGTCGGCGTAGGAGTCGCCGAGCACGCACTCGCCGTTGGCGATGTTGGCGAAGGCGTAGTTGATGTGCGTGATCTTGTCGGCCGGGATTTCCGCGACCTGGTAGTTGCGTCCGTACGTTGCCCACGCGGTGTAGTAGGCGACGATCTTGCGGTCGCCGGTGTAGGCGTCGGGGCCGGGCACGAAGGGCTCGGGGTCGACGGGAGTAGGCGTGGGTGTCGGAGCAACAGGCGTCGGCGTCGGATCCGCGGGCGTCGGTGTCGGATCCGCCGGCGTCGGTGTCGGATCCACCGGGGGAGTGCTCGGCTCGGTCACCGTGGACTGGCCCGCGATAGCGCATGAGCCGACCGTCGAGGTGCACGTCGTGGGCACGGTCAGCGGTCCGCCTTCGCCGAAGCCAACCGTGGCGGATGCACCGGGCTCAAGCCTCGAGTTCCACGTCAGGGACTTCACGGTGAGGGCACCGCCAGAGAGGGTGTGGGTGGCGTTCCACAGCGAGATGCCGGTGCCGCTCCAGGGCAGCGTCACGGACCAGCCCTCGATGGGGCGATCGCCGGAGTTGGTGATCACCAGGTCGACGTTGCGTCCGGTGCCCCAGTCGGTGACGACCTTGACCCCGACGGTGATGTCAGCGTCCGTCGCGGGCACGGTGGGGCTGCTTGGCGCCGGCGCCGGCGCCGGGCCCGTGGGAGCGGAGGTAGGCGTGGGGGTGGGGGTCGGGATGGGGGGGGTTGCTGGGGGCGGGGGCGGGCGCGGGGGCGGGATGGGGGGGGGGGGGGGTGGGCGGGGGGGTGGGGGTCGGAGTGGGTGCGGGTGCGGGTGCAGGGGTCACGGTGGCTGCACCGACGATCTCGCACGCGGCCGCCGGCGTGGTGCACGTGGTCGGGCTCAGGGGAGCTCCTGTCGGGCGCGCGATGAATCCGAAGCGGGCGGATGCGCCCGGGGCAAGGCTGCGGCTCCAGCTCGGTCCCCCGAATCGGTAGGCGCCGGACTCCTCGTTGATGGTGCCGTCCCAGATCGAGGTGATGTGGTTGCCGTAGGGCACCGTGATCGACCAGGGGTCCAGGGCTCGTCCCGTGAGGTTGGTGACGGTTACTGCCCCCTGGTAGCCGGTGCCCCAGTCCTGTGTCACCTCCCAGGTCACGCTGACGCGCTCGGTGCTCGCCGAGGCAGTCATAGGCGCACTCAGGCCCACCCCCGCGGCGAGGATCGTCGTGGCGGCCAGGGTGACTACGGCCGCATGTGGGGATCGCATGTTCGTCCTTTCCCGGTGAACTGAAATAAGTAACGTTTTGTTACTCACTAGTAACAGATTGTCACCACAGCGACCGTCTGTCAAATCCCTCGTCGGCTCATCCGGGTGTGAGAAGCCCTACAGTGCTGGCGTGACCATCAAGCGCGGGACCGGCCGTCAGGCCCTCATTGAGGCCACGGCCAAGGTCCTGCGCGAGGGACGCGAAGTCCAGGTCTCGGAGATCGCGGCCGAGGCCGGCGTCTCGCACACTCTCGTCTATCGCCATTTCCCTGAGGGTGGGCGCGAGGAGCTCATCGCCGAGGCCCACGCCCACCTCTTCAGGGGGCTGGCCCGCGACGACACAGACGAGCTCTTCGACCTCCTCGACAGCCAGGGTCCCGACCCCGACGCGCTGCATGGGTACGCCGTAAGGCTGCTCACTCCCCGGCGTCGAGAGGCGCGCAGCGGGCGACTCCTAGCTCTCTCCCAGGCACTCGCCAACGACCTCGTGGCGGAGCGGGTCGAGGAGGCCCGGCAGGAGTTGATCGGGGAGTTCGCTCGGCGTCTGCGGATGTACGACTCGCGATGGACGGAGGAGGAGGCACAGGCTGCCGCCCTCTACCTCCTCGCCATTCCCCTCGGGCTGAGCGCTATCGGTGGCCGTGACCTCGGCTCGGTCAAGCGAGACGAAGTCGCGCGGCACATGGTGTCGACGCTGCTGGCCATGCTGGCGAGCCACGACTGAGCGAGAGGGAATCCCCGCGGACCAGCGGTTGTTGGATCAGGTGCCGCTAGGGATCCGCCGGAGCCGGGGATTTCCCATCGAATCCCCTGAAGGCGGGGAGTAGATGACTCCTCGGGCGGCGTACCATGGAGGGACAACTGAACAGCGGGGGTGACAGGTTTCGACGATCAGTGCTCTGGTTCGGGAGAAGCGTGCCGAGGACATCGGCTTATCTCGTAAACGATGCCGGTAACCAAATAACTGCCAAAAAGACGCAGTCCGAGTTCGCACTCG
>CAYYZU010000158.1:0-4987 GCA_964476205.1 uncultured Actinomyces sp.
ATGGGCACCCGCCCGAAGAGATGATCCGCCTGCTCGTAGAGCTCCCGGGACCGCGGGGAGCGAAGAGCGTAGGCGGCTCGCTCCTCCTCGAGCGCGGACTGCAAGCGGACGCGGTCGATCTCGGTCATGTCATCCCTCGGTGGTGGTCGTCGGCAGGGCTCCACGATAGGGCGCTCTACGACGACCCGCGAGGAGCAGCCCAATCCCCACGGCCAGGACTTCGATGGCGGCCGCACCGGCGAGCAGTGGCCGCCAGCCCAGGGGCACGAGCGCCGCGGCGAGTAGGGAGCCGAGCGCGAACGCCGCTGTCTTCAGCGAGGTGGCCCCCATGAAGACCAGGGCGCGGGCATGCTGCGGCGCTTCCCGGTCCCTCACCTGCATGACCGCCGACAACTGGGGTGCCTGGGCAGCGCCCACGCACAGTGCGATGCCGAAGGCCCACCACGCCGAGGGCGCCAGCGCCAGCAGGAGCAGGGCGAGGCCCAGGCTCAACGTGGAGAGGACGACCAGCGTGCCCGGCCCCATGCGCGGGGGGCGTCGCGCCATGGCGAGTGAGCCACCCAACGCGCCGATGGCCACGACGGCGAGGAGCAAAGCCCCTGTGCCGGAGTCCCCCGCGAGATCCGCGCCGAGCAACGGTGCCGAGACGACGAGCCCCGCAATGCCCACGTAGGCCAGGGTGCTGATGACCGTGGAGCGCCGGAGCGAGACCGAGCGCCAGAGGATGGTGAGGTAGGTGAGCGTCTGAGCGAACGACGCGGGCGGGTCCTGATGCGTCTCGCTGCGCTGGGGGATGCGCACGAAGAACAGCGCGACCAGTGCCGCGACGTAGAGCACGCAAACGATCTCCAGCGAGGCTGCGCCGGGAGTCGCGGTGTCGAAGATGAAGGCCGCACCGACTATGGCCGGCCCGGCGATATCGGCGACGTTGTAGGTGCCGACGTCGATGGAGTAGGCGCGGGCGGGAGCGGTGCCGGGAGCGATGCGTCGCAATTGCGCGCTCCAGGCACCGAAGAAGAGCGGATGCGCCAGGCCCGCAAGGCCCGCGAGGAGGACGAGCACTCCCCCGGGCCAGCTGCCGAGGACGAAGGCAAGGGCGCCGGCGAAGACAGCGAGCACCGCCGCCGCAACGATGTAGCCGCGCCTGGGGTGCTCCAGACGGTCGATCACAGCGCCGACGAATGGACCGCAGATCCCTGATGCCGCGGTGAACGCCGCGATGAGCAAGGAGCCATCCGAGGCAGAACCTCCGGCAGCGAGGACCGCCAGGATCACGGCCGGGGGCAGGCCGGCGCCGGCCCCGCGGGCCAGGGTGGCGACAACGGCGTACGCCGTGAGCCGACGCACGGCGCTGTCGGGTGGCACGGTCGCAGCCTACGTACCCGCATAGTTCATCCGCGAGCACCGTGCCAGCGCGGTTCCGCCAGCCCTTCAGACCCCTAGAGTGGGTGCGGCCTGGGCGCCCAGGTGTCACCACGACAGGAAAGGGAGTCACTCATGGAGTTTGGCGAATTCCTCTGGAGCCTGCTCGTCATCTTCTTCATGATCATGTACTTCATGATCCTGTTCAGTGTCGTCATCGACCTGTTCCGCAATCACCAGATGGGCGGATTCGCGAAGGCGCTCTGGATCCTCTTCCTCATCTTCATCCCGCTCATCTCCCTGCTGGTCTACGTGATCGTCTACGGCAAGTCGATGGCCCAGCGCCAGCAGGCCGCCGTGGTCGAGGCACAGCAGGAGCAGGACGCCTACATCAAGCAGGTGGCCGGCACCAGCCCCGCCGAGCAGATCGCTCAGGCGCAGCAGCTGCTCAACTCCGGCGCCATCTCGCAGGATGAGTTCGACAAGCTCAAGGCGAAGGCCCTCAGCTGAGCGAGACCTCGACCCAAGGAGCGCCCGATCTCGGTGGTCGGGCGCTTCTTGGCGCTCTCGGCATGGCTGTGCTCCTGGGCGTGCTCGGCGCGATCGGCGCCGCCGTCTTCCTCATGGTCATGTCGTGGGCGACCGACTTCGTGTGGGAGTGGCTGCCCGCGCAGGTCGGCCTGGATGCCGTGCCGTGGTGGTGGGTCGTGCTCGGCCTGCTCGTCGGCGCTGTCCTCATCATCGCCGCGCAACGGCTCGGCCCCGGAATGGGCAGTCCCCTTGAGGGATTCCACTTCGACATTGGCCCCTCGCGCGCGATCGCCGCACTTTCGGTTGCGCTTGCGACACTGGTCTTCGGCGGCGTTTTGGGCCCTGAGGCTCCGCTCATCGTCGTCGGCACAGTTATCGGCGGGATCGTCACGCGCGGCAAGTCTCCGCAGGTGCAACAACTCGCGATGGCACTGGGTGGCATCGCCGCGATTGGCACGATCCTCGGCAATCCCTTCATCGCCGCGTTCATGGTGCTGGAGTTCGCCGCACTCGGAGCGATGCCCCGGCAGGCGCTCGTGCCGATGTTCGTGGCACTCGGCTCCGGTTATCTCGTGCTCACCGGCATCGGCCCCTTCACGGGTCTTGGCCAGGTGGAACTCGCAGTGCCCGGTCTCACGGAGGTCGACAAGCTCACCTTCGGCGACCTGCTCGTCGGCGTCGTGGTGGCCCTGATCGCGGGCATCGCCGTACTCCTGTCCCGTCAGGTCGGCTATGCCCTCGAGAGGGTGCAGAAGGTGCGGCCCACGGTTGCCATCATCGTCTCGGCGCTGGTCATCGGCGGTCTCGCGGCAGCAGTGATGCTCGCGTTCGACCAGCCCTACGACGTGGTGCCGTTCTCGGGCGAGACGGCGATGGACTCACTGCTGACGGAAACGTCGGCACTGGCGGTGCTTGCCATCGTCGTGGCCAAGGCGCTGTCCTACGGCGTCTCGCTCGGCGGTGGCTGGCGCGGCGGCCCGATCTTCCCCGCTGCCTACATCGGTGTCGCGGCCGCGGTGCTCATGGGCCTGGTCATCACGTCGACGCCGATGAGCGCGCTCGTCGTCGCGGGTCTCGCGGGTGGCGTGGCGGCCATGCTCAAGCTGCCCTTCACGGCGGGCCTGCTCGCCATCGTCATCGGAGCGGGTGCGGGTCTGGTGGTGACCCCCATGGCGATCATCGGCGCGATCGTGGGCGTGGCGCTACGCATGGCCTACGACAAGGCCACCGGTCACGCCGGCGTGCCCATGACGCCCTAAACGGGCTCTTCACTAGCCGAGCGCGAAGGCTCCCGGAGTGGTGGCGAGTACAGCGAGGCCCGCGGCCAAACCAACCGCGCTCAAGACGAGGAAGCCGATCTGGATGGACCGGCGCTGCACGATGGTGGTAAGACCGGCGACGAAGAGTACGACGGCAAAGAACACGTTGGCGAGGTCGAAGCGGTCGGAGTTGGCGTCGGCTTCCTCTGCAGCGAGACGCGATACCTCTGCTTTCTCGTCATAGGCCTTGCCGTCAGCAAGCAGCACCTCGCTAGGCAGGTTTGCGAATGCGGGATTCTCAGGAACGAACGGTGTGGGCGGGGAGGTTTCCTGCGGCTCATCCCGCCACCACGCGAAGGCGGCGTACAACTCCTCGCTCATGATCCCCTCGGTGAGGTAGTCAAAGACGATGGAGTCGCCGCTTTCGCTCGCTGCAACACCCGCGAGGGCGGCATCCACGAACAGGGTGAGTTCCTGCTGCCGCTCCTGTCCAGACCTGATGTAGGCATCATTCGCAAGCGCTATCGAGGCCTGCTGCTCGGAGTAGTTCTTGAGCACAAGATCATTGGTGAGAGAGCCCCGGTACGCCGACCATGCCGTGAGGACTGCGGCAATGCCCAGAAGAATTGCCGCAGTCAGCGCCAGGGCGCCCTGGGTCGAATTTGTCCGTTCGGTGCTGGTGTCGGTCATGGGTCCTCCCCGGCCGCGATCACACGAAGGTAGCGGTCGCCGGCGTGCAAATCCGGGAAGTTGGTGCATTGCGGGGAGAGCAAAGGGTGTGCCGATGACTCCCTAAACGGGGTTCGCAAGGCCCTCGATCACGTGCACGCCTGGATAGCGTCCGAGCGATGCACCGGGCAAGACGATCTTGGATCGGCGTACGCCGCTTCCGATAACGACCGCGGACTGCTCGATCACACGCGAGTCCACCAGGATTGGCCAGGCCACGGGAAGGCCGATCGGCGTGATGCCGCCGTACTCCATACCCGTGATTGCGACCGCGTCATCCATCGGCGCGAACGAGATCTTGCGCACGTCGAGCCAGCGTCGCGCCACGCCGTTGACGTCGGCACGCGTCGTCGCGAGGACCACGCAGGCGGCCATGCGGATCTCGCCCTCGCGCTTGCCGGCGAGCACCACGCAATTGGCTGAGGCGTCGAGCGGGACGGCGTAGGCCTCGCAGAAGGCCGCGGTGTCGGCGAGGTCCGCGTCGATGGGGGCGACGCCGACGCTGTCCGCTTCGCTCCATTCGACGAGGGCCGCCGCGGTGGCGGGGGCGAGAAGCTCCACATGTGTGGTCGCGGGAGTGACATCGAGGGTGCCCAGCGGCATCATGTGCCGATGACACCACATCCGGGGAGTGCGTAAGCGTGCCGAGGTGCGTGAGGCATACCCCTAGGGGTATGCTCTCCGGACCCGAGAGAAGGAGTTCCACCTATGTGCAGCCCCGCTCCCTGCCACGCATGCGGCAAGGTCACCTGGACCGGCTGCGGCGAGCACGCCGACCAGGTCATGGCTTCGATCCCCGAGCCTCAGCGCTGCGCCTGCGGCTAGTCCCCTCGGACACAACTTCGAGCGGAGAGTGTCGGAATTCCGCATTCTGCGCTCAAAGTTCCCGCATCGACTCAGGGAGCTGGCGTGCCCGCGCGCTCCGCTGACGGTGCGCTGCGCGGGGAGCGCATGGCCACCATCCTCGTGCGCCTGCGCGAACACGGCGAGGTGCACGCCACTGACCTGGCTGCCGAGTTCGGCGTCTCGCAGGCGACATTGCGCCGTGACCTCGCAATCCTCGAGGAGCAGGGACTGTGCACGCGCCGCTACGGCGGTGCCGTGCC
>CAYYZU010000159.1:0-4982 GCA_964476205.1 uncultured Actinomyces sp.
CGCGGATCGCCTCGCCGCCGGACTGCACGTACGCGTTCACCGCGGGGTTGGGGCCGATGTAGGAGCAGTCGAGCGAGTCCGCGAAGAGCGCGGTCACGGCGTCTGGCCCGGCGTTGAAGACGGTCGGAGTGACGGTGAGGTCGACCTCCTTCAGTGCCTCCTTGAAGAGTCCCTGCTGGGTGGCCACGAGGGCGGGGGCATGGGTGAGGTTCGGGAAGTAGCCCAGGCGCACGGTCGTGATGTCGGCGGCGGGAGCGGCGCTCCCCGAGGCGGGGCCGGCGTCATCGGTGGGGCCGGACGAGCAGGCGGCCAGGGCCAGGGTGGCGGCGGTGACGCCGAGGACAACGAGGGGGCGCAGGTGGCGCATGAGGTGCCTTCCGTAGGGGATCCGTGCCTTCCCTACAATGTCTATCAAGACACTAGGAATACCTGTCAAATCGATCCGTGCGGCGTGTCGCAGCGGCCCGCCTGAGGGCAGAGCGGTCGTCCAACCCGCCGCTATCGTGCCCGCGTGGATGAACCCGTGCTTGATCTGCGCCTGCCCGACGGTCTCCCCGCCGGCGCCGGAGTGCAGGCGCTCGTCGCGACCCTTGCGGGGATGGGCGTCGACGACGACTCAGCGCGTCGGGCCGGAGCCGTAGTGGGCGAACTCATCCGGGAAGCGCGGTCTCGAGTGATATTTGATGAGTCGACGGCATCGGTCCTTCTGAGAGTCCACGCTCTCGTGGATCGCGTGCACGTCCTCGTGCAAGATTGGCGGGCTCCCGATGTCTCGTCAGCTAAGGCCGAGCGACTGTCTTGGCAACTGGCGAGGCTCGGTTTCGTCAATGACTTGCGGTCACGCTCGGATGCCAGTGGCAACACCACCGGGTGCGACATTCTTCTTCGGCAGCCCCCTGCCTCGGACTCCATTGCCGACACGATCGACTCACAGAATGTGACTCCCGTGGACGACGCCACCGCTGCCCAGGTGGTGGTTCGTGCGGCCAATCCCCAGGACGCCTCGGGTATCGCGGGTCTCGCCTTTCGCACCGTCGGCTTCACTCATATCGATGAATCTTTGTATTCCGCCGACCTCCTCGCTGCACGGCTCGAGTCCGGGGAATTGGTGTCCTTCGTCGCTGAAGCGCCCGACGGCGACATCGTTGGCCACATCGCACTCCTCGTCGAGGCCGATGATCTCCTGCCCGAGTGGGGTCGTCTCATGGTCGATCCGAGGTGGCGTGGCAGGAAGCTGTCTGTTCCGCTGGGACTTGCCTCTCTCGAAGCGGCCCGCGCGCGCAAGTTGCCCTTCCTTTGGTCCGAATGCACGACCCGGCACACGATTGCGCAGAACGGTTCGCTAGCTGCTGGCGGTGTGGAAGTGGGCCTGCTCATTGGGGCGGCGCCGATGGGCGTGTCGATGGCGGGTTTCGCGAAGCGCGCGTCGGGACGGGTGTCGCTGATGCCCTACGCGATCCCGGTGACGCGGGGTCGAGCACGTACTGTGCACCTGCCCGAGCACCACTGGCCGATCTATCGTGAAATTGCCCATCGCCTCGGCATCGAGCGCGAACTTATCGACTCACGGGAAGTTGTCGGCTCGAGCTCCTCGGACATTCGCGTGGGGGTTCACGCCGGGTACAGCACCGGGCGGATCGCCGTAGTCCGCTCGGGTGAGGACGTTGCGCAGTGCGTGGCCGACGAGTACCTGGCGATGGCGGCATCAGGCCTTGCGGTCGTCTACATCGACATCGGATTGCACGAGCCCCGGGCGGCCGACAACATCATGGCCGCCGAGGCCAACGGCTTTTTCTGGGCAGCCATGCTCCCCGAGGCTCGTGAAGAAGGCGACGTCCTCAGGATGCAGCGCATCGGCTGGGTGGGCGTCGACACCGAGCACGCCGAGTACGCAAGCGAATTCGGGCGGATCTTAGGTGACTACGTGCTCGGCGAGAGGGCCCGTGTAATGGCCCCGGCAAGCAGTCGCTGAGTCGCGCAGCATCCGTGGGTTCGGTGTGGATGGGGCCGAGTCAAACCGTTTCCTTTCGATTCTCTGTGGCTTGCCATTCTCACGAAGCCGGCCGTTCACTGGGCAAAGGAGTGCTACTGCATGTCCCGTTGTGTGAGGGAGCCTGGGCGCTTTCGTGAAGGTCCCCCGAAGAGAGTGGGGTCTCACGCGTCCGAGGGGTGCTAGCACCCCGCCCGCCTTGACTCAGCGACCGTGCTCCTGCCTGAGGGGCTAGCGTGTGAGGAAGGAAGGGGTGCTGATGCCGGACAGGCTCAAAGTGATGCTCGTCGACGACGACCCCTTCACTCGCATGACTCTGGTTGCCACTCTGGACTCCCTGGGATTCATGGTCGCGGGGAACGTTGGCACCGCCAAAGAGGCGCTGCTCCTCGCCGCCGAGACCCGGCCAGACGTCGCGGTCATTGATCTTGATCTCGGCGAGGGCCCTACAGGTCTTGACGTGGCACGTCGGCTACGGGAGATGTTCCCGAGCATCGGTCTCGTGGTGCTGTCCACGTATGAGGAGCCTCGCTTGATGGGCTTCAACCAGCATCCACTGCCTGACGATGCCCTGTATCTCGTGAAGCGGACCGTCGTCGACCCCGAGATCCTGGGCAAAGCACTTCGTATGAGCGTCGATGACGACTTCCGTCAGGGAACCCTGCGCGTGCTCCCTAAGGACGCCCTCGGCGTGACTTTGAGCGATGCTCAGATCGACATCATGCGATTGGTCGCGGCGGGGCACTCCAATGCCGAGATCGCACGCCAGCGTTCGCTGACGGTTCCTGCCGTGGAGAAGGCGATCGCGCGTCTCATCAAGCAGCTCGACCTGCACGCTTCCCCGGACACCAATCAGCGGGTAGCCATTGCCCAGGCCTACTTCAGGCTGACGGGCGCGGTCAGTGCTCGCCGCTGAGAGCCCCCTTCAGCCACGCACACTCCGGCAGCGCATCGGTGGTGTCTGGTCCGTTGCCTGGCCGACATTCCTCATCACCTCGGGGCTCTCGGTCTTTGCTCTCCTGGTCACGGAGAAGGGCGCCTCCACATCGTCCACCCCCGGAATCGCATGGTTCATCACCTGGCTGGTCGCCGTCAGCACGCTCGTGGTCCCGTTCGTGATCCTGCGTCACACGCTGTTCCGCAACCGCGCAGTGCATCCTCTGCCGGTGGTGGCCGTCGTGGCCAAGGACGTCGCCTTCGCCGTCATCTATACGACGGTCCTTACGATCGTGGGCGGCCAACTCGGTGTCTCGCTGGCGGCCGGATTCCCCCAGCAGTTGCTTGCCAATGCCTTCATCGCCGCCTGGTGGGGTCCGGCACTCGCCTACTTCATGGACTACCGCCAGCAGGTGCGCCAGACCCGAAGCCATCTCACCGCCACGGGCCAGGCGCTGGACGACGTGGATCGCCAGCAGGACGAGATCCTCGCGCGCATCCGCGATGACCTCCTCGTCGAGGTGGGTGCCGAGCTTCGCCCCGTGCGAGAGCAGTTGGAGGCCGCGACTCAGTCAGCCAGCGCGACGGATCAGCCGATGAGCCGAGAGGAGTGGCAGCGTATCTCGGAGTTGCTGCGCCAGACTGCCCAAGAGTCAGTGCGGCCGCTCAGTCATCGACTTTGGCAGCGCGCAGGTCAGCGCTACGACGTGCAGCCCTGGTGGATGCTGCCCGTCACGATCGTGCGCCATCAGCCCTTCCGCCCTGTCGCACTAGCCCTCATCGACATCCTCGGCACCCTTGGCACCAACGTGGAGTTGTTCGGTGGTGTGCGCGGGACCGTCCTGCTGCTCGTCGGTCTGGTGTGGTCGATCTCGGTGATGGTGGTGGCCAATGCGCTCATGCGCCGCCATCCGGGCGCTCATGCGGCGATCTTCCTCGGGGCGCTCGCCGTGCTGCAGGTGGCTGTCGTCGCGCGTGGCTACCTGCGCGAACTCTGGGTGCCTGGGTCGGGTTCTGTCGCGTGGCAGCTGTCGCAGATGGTGGCGGTGGTCGTCGTCGTCCTGGTGACTTCCGGCTTCGGAGCCTGGCGCAATCGCGAGGCGGCCCAACTCGCCAACCTCCGTGCTGTCGTGGAGGAGGAAGGCGATGAGGCGAGGCAGCGCAGTGCCCAGATCGCGATGCTCGCTCGTGAAACTGCGCAGTATCTACACGGATCGCTGCAGACCCGCCTCGTCGGCTGCTCGCTCGCGATGGAGCAGGCGAGCGAGACGGGCGACGCCGCCGCCTTGGAGCGAGCCCTGGCCGAAGCCCTGGCCGCGCTCGACACGGAGGCCCCTGCCTCCTCGCTAGCTCGGTCGGTCCGGGATGAGGTCGGGCGCAAGGTCGACCTCTGGGATGGCGTCGGTGTATTGGATGTCGTCATGGACGACGACATCGCCGATGCAACTGAGGACGCCGTCGTCGTGGGACGCGTGGTCGAGGAGGCCATCTCCAACGCGATTCGCCACGGCCACGCCTCGTGCATCGAGATCAAGGTGACGCGCGACGCCGGTGGCCGCCTGCTGGTGAGCGTGACTGACAACGGCAGCGGGCCGCAGGGTGGAAGCCCGGGGTTGGGCTCGGCGTATCTCGCGATGGTGAGCGATGGCACCTGGTCGATCGAGAGGTCCGATTTCGGCACGCGCGTCGTCGTGCCGATTGGCACGGGCAACCACCGCTAGGGAGGCGGGTGCTAGCACCCCGCATTGACACTCCCGCGGGGTGCTGACCCCCCAGTTTGCGCGTGGGGAGCGTGACCGCTTCGCATGCTGCATACGCGCCCATACCTTCATGAATGCCATGAGGAATCCCGGAGACACGTCGGCTGGACGACGACTGTCGATGCTGCTCGCCTGCCTGGTGTCCGCTGCGTTGTCGCTGACGATGGTGTCGTGGGGAAGCGCGCCGTCTGCTGAGGCGAAGACGATCACACTCGACTCCGCCTCCAGTTATTGCGATGTCGGGCAGACGGCGGCGCAGTGCGGGATTTGGGCATCATCCGTCACCGTCGGTCGTT
>CAYYZU010000160.1:0-4973 GCA_964476205.1 uncultured Actinomyces sp.
CAGCGGCCTCGTCCACCGAGGCGTTGACCACCGTGTGGTCGAACTCCCCCTCGGCAGCGAGCTCCACTCGGGCGGTCGCGAGGCGGCGTTCGATGACCTCGGCCGACTCGGTGCGCCGGCCCTGGAGGCGGTCGACGAGGACCTCCCACGACGGCGGCGCGAGGAAGACCCGGATAGCCCCTGGCGCACTGTCTCGGACCTGGCGGGCACCCTGCAACTCGATCTCGAGGAGTACGTCGTGGCCGGCCGCGAGGGCCTCCTCCACCGGCTCGGCCGGGGTGCCGTACAGGTGTCCCGCGAACTCCGCCCACTCCAGCAGCTGACCCCGGGCAATCATGGACTCGAATCCCGCGTGGTCGACGAATCGGTAGTGGACCCCGTCAACCTCTCCTGATCGCGGTGATCGCGTGGTCGCCGACACGGAGAACACCAGGTCGGGTCGCTGCGCTCGCAACTGCGCGACGACACTCGACTTGCCGACACCCGATGGGCCCGAGAGGACGAGCAGCCGCCCCCGCTCCGGACCTGCACCCTCGAGCACCGAAATCAGCGCCGCAACCTGGTGCTCCCCCAGCCCGCGCAGTCGGCGCGACTCCGCCACCTGGCATTGCGCGAGGATGCGCGCCGCACGTGTCGGCCCGATGCCCGGGCATGCCTCCACCAGGTCGCGGACTTTCATGCGCGCGACGGCCGAGTCGTGATCCCGCATCGCGATGACCTCGCGCACGGAGCCACCGTCGGCGAGGTGCCGTTTGATCTCCGCGCGACGTCGGCGCGCCTCGAGGGCGAGCTCCCGGCCGCGGGCCCGGGCGTCCTCATCGAGGGCGGGACGATCAGGCATACCCGAGGTCCCCGGCGATCGCCGCCGCGGCGGCCGCCACGTCGGCCGCGCCCGTGATCGGCCTGCCGATGACCAGCAGGTCGGCGCCTCGATCGAGGGCTTCGCGAGGGGTCGCCACGCGGCGCTGGTCGCCCGTGTCTGAACCCGCCGGACGCACACCGGGGGTGATGAGCACGACGTCGCGACCCTCGAGCGCCGCACGCACCGCGCTGACTTCCTCCGGTGAGCACACGATCGCTCGGGCACCCGCGTCGACGGCAGCCACGGCGAGGCGCACGGCGAGCTCCCCCGCAGACGTCGAGTCGGGTCCGAGCAGGTCGAGATGGCGCAGGTCGTCGGTCGTGAGCGAGGTGAGCACCGTGACGGCCACGACACGGGTGTCGGGCAGGGCCTCGGCGGCCGCCGACACCATGGCGGGGCCACCCGATGCGTGCACCGTGAGGAAGTCGGGCTGCAGATCCGCCACCGCGCGAGCTGCCCCCGACACGGTCGCGGGAATGTCGTGCAGTTTCAGGTCAAGGAAGAGGGCACAGTTCGGAGCCGCGGATCGAGCGGCCTCGACCGCGGCCCGTCCGTCACGCAGGTAGGTCTCCAGGCCGACCTTGAGCGTCGTCACGTGCGGCGCCACCGCCACCGCCCACGCGCTCAGGGTGCGCAGATCGGGAGCATCCAGAGCGACCGCGATAGGGGCCTGGCTCACACCCACTCCGGTAGGGAGAGGTCGTCGTCGTCCGTGTCAGCGGGCGGCGGGTCGGCTTCGCGGTGCGCATAGGAGACCGCGTCGCGCAGGCGCGTGAATCCGCGCTGGGCAGCCAGGGTCGCGAGCTCGGCGTGCACGCGCGCCGGCGCCGACGGGTCGTGGAAGACGACGGTGCCGACGGAGACCGCGTCCGCGCCCGCCAGGATGAACTCGAACGCATCGGCGCCATTGCGGATCCCGCCCATCCCGATGAGGGGAACGTCCGGGAGGACATCGCGCACCTGCCATACGCATCGGACAGCGATAGGCCGGATGGCCGGCCCTGACAGTCCTCCGGTGACGCCGGCCAGCGCCGGTCGCATCGTGTCGACGTCGATCACCATGCCGAGCGTGGTGTTGATGAGCGACAGGCCGTCAGCGCCCGCGCGAATGCAGGCGAGTGCGATCGTGCCGATGTCCGTGACATCCGGAGAGAGCTTGGCGAAGACGGGAATGCTCGGGTCGGTGGACCGACGTACGCCCCCGATCACCGCGGCGGCGGTGTCCGCGCGGCACGCGAAGACTTGACCGCGATCGGCCACGTTGGGGCACGAGATGTTGACCTCGAGGGCGTCGAAGCCGCCATGCTCGCGCAGGATCTTGGCGATCTCCTCGAACTCCTGGGTCGTGCCCCCGGCGATGGAGACCATCACCCGTGCTCCACGCTCGCGCAGCCAGGCGAGGTCCTTCTCGAGGAAGTCGTGGATGCCGGGCCCCTGGAGGCCGATGGAGTTGAGCATGCCGCTCGGCGTCTCGGCCATGCGCGGTGTCGCTCGGCCGGATCGAGGCTCGAGCATGATGCTCTTCGTCACGATGGCGCCGATGGATGTGATGTCGAAGAACTGATCAAGTTCGCGGCCGGCCGCCGCGCATCCCGATGCGGTGAGGACCGGGCTCGGCAGGCCGACAGAGCCCAGCCTCGTCGACATGTCGATTGCGGGAGTTGATGCGGCTTCCGTGGAGTGACGCACCACTGCTCGAGTCATCGGTCTCTCCCCTCCGGCACGGGTGCGCCCAGTGCGTCGGGGGGAATGGTCCCCACGTCCTGCCACCGCACTCGATCGCCCCGGAAGACGGGTCCCTCCACGCAGGATCGGAGCATGCGGGTGATGCCGTCCTCGCCGATCACTGGCAGGACGCAGGTCATGCACACCCCGATCCCGCATGCCATGGACTCCTCGACGGCGCACTGGCTGTGGATGCCTGCCTCCGAGGCGATGTCGGCAACGGCAGCCAGCATGCCCATGGGTCCACATGCATAGACCACGTCGCTGGCCGCGCGGTCGATTGCTGCGCGAAGGTGGTCGGTGACCAGTCCCGCCTCTCCAAGGGAGCCGTCATCCGTGGTGATCGTGACGGTGGAGGCGATGCGCTTGGCCTCGAGGACTCCGAAGAGCTTTTCCTCCGTGGAAGCCCCGAGCACCACGTCGACGCGGCAGCCGCGCTCGCGCAGGTGCTCGGCAAGGAAGACGAGCGGCGCTGATCCGTAGCCGCCGCCGACGAGCAGGCACGAGACGGGGTCGCGCGGAAGCGCGAACGGGCGCCCCAGCGGCGCGACGATGTCGAGCACGTCCCCCCTGCGCCGCTGGGTGAGCCAGTGCGTGCCCGGACCCGCATCGGCGATGACGAGATCGATCGTGCCGCCGTAGATCCCGCGCGACTGAACTCCGTGGATGGAGAAGGCGCGGCGCAGTAGCAGCCCGGAGGAGTCAAGGTCGCCGATGGCGAGCGTCGCGAAGTTGCCGGGTCGGGCGAGCTCCGGCACGCCCGGTGCCGTGACCGTGAGGACGTGGTACTGACCGGCCCGTCGCACCGAGACCACCTCGCCCCTGACTTGGACGGGCATCATGAACCTCCCTGTGCGCGCAGTCGACTGAGATCGTCAGCGTATTCCTGAAGGGAACGCACGCCGACGCCCTTGTCGGTGGCTCCGCCCGGGAGAAGGGACTCGATGCCGAGCACCGTCGCGGCGAGACCCTGAATCGTGGTGATGCAGGGCACTCCCTTGAGGACCGCCGCTGTGCGGATCTCGTAGCCGTCCAGGCGTGGGCCCACCCCGAAGGGCGTGTTGATGATGAGGTCGATATCGCCCGCCATGATGGCGTCGACGGTCGTCGGTTCGCCCTGCGGCCCGGTGCCTTCGCGCTGCTTGCGCAGGAACCCGACCTTGAGGCCGTGACGGCGCAGGACCTCCGCGGTGCCCTCGGTAGCGACGATCTCAAAGCCCAGGTCGGACAGTCGCTTGATCGGGAAGATCATGGATCTCTTGTCGCGATCGGCTACGGAGACGAAGACACGGCCGCTGGTGGGCAGACCTCCGGCGTATGCAGCCTCCTGGGACTTCGCGAACGCCGCACCGAAGTCCATGTCGATTCCCATGACCTCACCGGTCGACCGCATCTCTGGGCCGAGGACGGTGTCGACTCCGTGAAAGCGGCCGAACGGCAGGACCGCCTCCTTGACCGCGATCGGCGTGCCCGGAGGGAGCGTGGCGCCATCGCCCTCGGCGGGAAGGACACCGGCGCCGCGCAGGCTCGCGATGGACTCGCCCATCATGATGCGCGCCGCCGCCTTGGCGAGAGGCACCGCCGTCGCCTTCGACACGAAGGGCACGGTGCGCGAGGCACGCGGATTCGCCTCGAGGACATGGAGCACGCCTCCGGCAAGCGCGTACTGCACGTTGAGCAGGCCGCGCACGCCGATGCCCTCGGCGAGTGCGCGCGTGGACACGCGAATGCGCTCGATCTCCTGCGGCCCGAGCGACACCGGCGGGAGGGCACACGCCGAGTCGCCGGAGTGGATACCCGCCTCCTCGATGTGCTCCATGATGCCGCCGAGGTAGAGGTCACGTCCGTCGTAGAGCGCATCGACGTCGATCTCGACGGCGTCGTCGAGGAAGCGGTCGACCAGCACCGGATGCTCGGGGTTGATCTCGGCCGCGCGCACGAGGTAGTCGCGCAGCATCGGCTCGTCGTAGACGATCTCCATGCCGCGACCACCGAGGACATAGGAGGGCCGGACAAGGACCGGGTAGCCGATCTCCTCAGCGATTCCGCGGGCCTCATCAAACGAGAACGCCGTGCCGAAGCGCGGCGCTGGCAGCGCTGCGCGAGTGAGCAGGGCGCCAAACTCGGCACGGTCCTCGGCCAGGTGGATCGCTGCCGGGGAGGTGCCCACGATCGGCACGCCCGCGTCCTCCAGGCCCTTGGCCAGGCCCAGCGGGGTCTGGCCACCGAGCTGCACGATGACTCCGGCGAGCTGCCCGCTCGCTGACTCAGCGTGCACCACCTCCAGGACGTCTTCGAGCGTCAACGGCTCGAAGTAGAGGCGATCGGAGGTGTCGTAGTCGGTCGAGACGGTCTCGGGATTGCAGTTGACCATGATGGTCTCGTA
>CAYYZU010000161.1:0-4951 GCA_964476205.1 uncultured Actinomyces sp.
TACGTGGGGACTTGGCCCTAAGCCCCGGCGAAGCGGGTGATGGCGCGCAGGTGTCGCTCGCGCATCTCCTGGTCGCGCACCCCCAGGCCCTCCTCAGGGGAGAGGCACAGGACGCCGACCTTGCCCTGGTGGGCATTGCGGTGCACCTCGTAGGTGGCCTGACCGGCTCCTTCGAGGGGGAAGGTCTTGGACAGGGTGGGGTGCACGAGGCCCCGGGAGATGAGGCGATTGGCCTCGTAGGCCTCGCGGTAGTTGGCGAAGTGCGAGCCGACGATGCTCTTGAGGTTCATCCACAGGTAGCGGTTGTCGTATTCGTGCATGAAGCCGGAGGTCGAGGCGCAGGTGGTGATGGTGCCACCCTTGCGCGTGACGTAGACGCTGGCGCCGAAGGTCTCGCGTCCGGGATGCTCGAAGACGATGTCGACATCCTCACCCCCGGTGAGTTCGCGGATGCGCTTGCCCAGGCGCTGCCACTCCTTGGGGTCCTGCGTCTGCTCGTCCTTCCAGAACTTGTAGCCCTCCGCCTTGCGGTCGATGATCAACTCGGCACCCATGGAGCGGCAGAGGTCGGCCTTGTCCTCGCTCGAGACGACGCAGACCGGGATCGCCCCGCCATTGAGGGCGAACTGCGTGGCGTAGGAGCCGAGGCCGCCCGTCGCACCCCAGATGAGCACGATGTCGCCCTGCTTCATGCCCGCCCCATTGCGCGAGACGAGCTGGCGGTAGGCGGTGGAGTTCACCAGTCCGGGCGCCGCGGCCTCCTCCCACGTGAGGTGCGCGGGCTTCGGCAGGAGTTGGTTGGACTTGACCAGGGCGACCTCGGCGAGGCCGCCAAAGTTGGTCTCGAAGCCCCAGATCCGCTGCTCCGGATCGAGCATGGTGTCGTTGTGGCCGAGCGGGCTCTCGAGCTCGACGGACAGGCAGTGGGCCACGACTTCGTCGCCAGGCTTCCAGGCATTGACTCCGGGTCCCACGCGCAGCACGACGCCTGAAGCGTCAGAGCCGATCACGTGGTACGGCAGGTCATGGCGCTTGGCGAGCTCGTTGCTGCGCCCGTAGCGCTCGAGGAATCCGAAGGTCGACACGGGCTCGAAGATCGAGGTCCACACCGTGTTGTAGTTGATCGAGCTCGCCATGACGGCGACGAGCGCCTCGCCCGGTCCGGGCTCCGGCAGCGGCACATTGTCGATATGCAGGGACTGGCGGGGATCCTTGTCCTGCGTCGCCATCCCGGCGAACATCTCCGCCTCGTCCTTGTGGACCGTGACCCCGCGATAGGACTCGGGCAGCGGCATGCCGCCCACCTCGGCTCCGTGGCCGGTGACGATCGCCTCTCGGATCTGGTCCATGCCGCCTCCCTGGCGTTGCTTAACGATCGTTCATGCTAATGGCCTGAGCCGCCGCCTGTCGCGGGCTCGACCAGCTCCACGAGTACGCCGCCGCAGTCCTTCGGGTGGGCGAAGTTGACCCTGGAGCCGGCCGTGCCCGACTTCGGGGCGTCGTAGAGCATCCGCACCCCGGCAGCCCGCAGGCGCTCGGCGGCCACCTCGATGTCGTCGACGGTGTAGGCGATCTGCTGGATGCCCGGGCCCTGGCGATCGAGGAACTTGCCGATGGGGGAGTCGGGGCGCAGCGGGGCGAGGAGCTGGATGTGGGCGTCGCCTACGGCGAGCATGGCCTCGCGGACGCCCTGCTCCTCGTTGACCTCCTCGTGGACGACCTCGACCCCGAAGGCGTCCGCATAGAAACGGATGGCGGCATCCAAGTCGGGTACGGCGATGCCCACGTGGTCGATACGGGTGATGACCGGGTCGGCCATGGTTCCTCCTCGCTGGGGTGACCCCCCATCTCTCGGGACCCCATCTCGCTAGGGTGAGCCCATCGTCGCAAGCGTCCCTCGCGGGCGCGCTCGGAGGTGTCATGTCGGTCATCGTCGCGGGAGCCCGCACCCCCATGGGGCGCCTCCTCGGAGCCTTCAAGGGCCTCTCGGCCGCCGACCTGGGCGGGGTCGCCATCAAGGCGGCTCTCGAGCGCTCAGGCGTGAGTCCGGATCAGGTCGACTACGTGATCATGGGCCAGGTCCTCCAGGCGGGTACCGGCCAGATCACCGCGCGCCAGGCCGCCGTCAAGGCGGGTATCGGCATGGACGTTCCCGCGCTCACCATCAACAAGGTGTGCCTGTCGGGTATCGATGCCATCGCGCTCGCCGACCAGCTCATTCGCGCGGGGGAGTTCGACATCGTCGTCGCCGGAGGCATGGAGTCGATGACCAATGCTCCGCACCTGCTCACCGGTTCACGCGAGGGCATGAAGTACGGCGACTGGTCGCTCGTCGATTCGATGGCCTTCGACGGGCTCACCTGTGCATTCGACCAGTGCGCGATGGGCGAATCGACCGAGCGATTCAACGCCCGCTATGCCCTCACGCGCGAAGAGCAGGATGCCTTCGCCGCGCGATCGCACCAGCTCGCTGCTGCTGCCCAGGCCGCGGGTCGATTCGACGACGAGATCGCTGCGGTGGAGATCCCCCAGCGCAAGGGCGATCCCCTCGTCGTCACGCGCGACGAGGGCATACGCCCGGAGACCACGGTGGAGTCCCTCGGGGGCTTGCGTCCCGCCTTCGCCAAGGACGGCACCATCACCGCGGGCTCGGCATCGCAGATCTCCGATGGCGCAGCGGCCGTCGTCGTCATGAGCCGGGCCAAGGCCGAGGAGCTCGGCCTGTCCTGGATCGCCGAGATCGGTGCGCACGGCGTCGTCGCCGGCCCCGACGCCTCCCTCCACGAGCAGCCTGCGCGCGCCATCCTGCGCGCCTGCGAAAAGCAGGGCATCAGTGTGAGTGACCTCGACCTCATCGAGATCAACGAGGCGTTCGCCGCGGTCGGCATCGTGTCGATGCGCCACCTCGGCGTCTCCGAGGACGTCGTCAACGTCAACGGCGGAGCCATTGCGCTTGGTCATCCGATCGGGATGTCGGGCGCCCGCATCGTGCTTCACCTCGCACACGAGCTGCGGCGTCGCGGCGGGGGCCTCGGAGCTGCGGCCCTGTGCGGAGGCGGCGGCCAGGGCGACGCGCTCATCATCAGCGTGCCAGGCGCCTGACGAGCATTCGGCTGTGATGGAGCCAGGGGACCTCGCCGCACGCGTGGCCGCGGGTGAGCCACGGGCCGTCGCGCGGCTCATCTCGTGGGTCGAGGACGGTGCACCCGGACTCCCGGACGCGCTGGACGCCCTGCCGTCGGGCTCGGCCGCTTACGTCATCGGGCTCACGGGCTCGCCAGGGGTGGGGAAGTCCACCGTCACGTCGGCGCTCGTGGGCGCCTACCGTGCCCGCGGCAAGCGCGTGGGAGTGCTTGCGATCGACCCGAGCTCGCCCTTCACGGGAGGCGCACTCCTCGGTGATCGCATTCGCATGCAGGAGCACGCCACGGACGCGGGCGTCTTCATCCGGTCCATGGCCTCGCGCGGGCACCTGGGCGGCATGGCGGCAGCCACGCCGCAGGCGGTGCGCGTGCTCGAGGCAGCGGGCTGCGATGTCGTCCTGATCGAGACGGTGGGCGTCGGACAGTCCGAGGTGGACGTCGCCGCAACGGCCGACGCGACCGTCGTGCTGCTCGCGCCGGGTATGGGTGACGGCGTACAGGCAGCCAAGGCCGGCATCCTCGAGGTCGCCGACATCGTCTGCGTCAACAAGGCCGATCGCGAGGGTGCTGAGGCGACGGCGCGCGACGTACGCCAGATGCTGAGGCTCGGAAGCCCTATCGATGGCTGGGCGCCGCTTGTGGTCACGTCCGTTGCCGCGCGAGGGGAAGTCGCCGACCTGATGGGTGCGCTCGACGAGCGGCGCTCGTGGCTGGACCAGGGCGATCGGGGCCGTCAGCGCAGGCGCGCACGCGCCGCCGCGGAGATCCTCGCCCTTGCCGGTGGGCGGGCGCGGATCCAATTGGCCGAGAGGCTGTCGCCGGAGATCATCGATGCGGTGGCCGACGGGCGGCTCAGTTCCTTCGCGGCGGCCGACGGGCTCCTCACGCCGCGGTGATCGCGGATGGGAGGATGGCGCCCGTGAGTCAGCCCTCCCTTCCCCTGCGCGGAGCCGTCGACCTCGGAGCGCTCGCGAGTCAGCGCGAGGCGGAGCAGCGCCGCGAGACCGCCATGGCAGGAGCACCCTCGGGGGTCGTCGTAGACGTGACGGAGGCGACGTTCCCGCAAGCCGTCATCGAGCAGAGCGCCACTGTCCCCGTCGTGCTCGACCTCTGGGCATCGTGGTGCGGCCCCTGCAAGACGCTCTCCCCCATCCTCGAGACCCTCGCGGCGGAGTACGCCGGTCGCTTCGTGCTCGCGAAGGTCGATGTCGATGCCGAGCAGCGCATCGCCGCGGCCTTCCAGGTGCAGTCGATCCCGAGCGTCTTCGCGGTTATCGGCGGCCAGCCGCTGCCCCTCTTCCAGGGCGCGCTTCCGGAGCCTCAGGTGCGCGCCTACATCGACGAGTTGCTGCGCGTGGCGGCCGAGAACGGCGTCAACGGCACCGTCACGGGTGCAGCACCCGCCGAGCCGGAGTCGGACGCAGAGGATGAGGCACCGGTCGACCCGCGGTTCGTCGCCGCGTTCGACGCGATCGAGGCGGGTGACTGGGCGGCGGCCGCCGATGCCTACCGCGCCGTGCTCGCGGCGACACCCGGTGATGCCGATGCCCAGGCAGGCGTGGCGCTCTGCGAGATGCAGGTCCGACTCGAGCGGGGCGAGGAAACCGGCGCGCTACGCGATGCGGACGCCGCTGCCGCAGCCGGAGACTGGACCACCGCGTTCGCAGCGCTCATCGCCGAGGTGAAGGCCACGGCGGGTGACGATCGGGATCGGGCACGCGAGCGGCTCGTCCAGCTCTTCGCCATCGCGGGCGATGACCCGGCTGTAGCTCCTGCGCGCCTCGCGCTCGCCTCAGCCCTCTTCTAGC
>CAYYZU010000162.1:0-4914 GCA_964476205.1 uncultured Actinomyces sp.
CTCGGCCGCGTGCTCGGCCGCGAGTGGCATCGCGACACGGCGTACGGCGTGGCCGCCCGCGGCTACATCAAGTCGGGCCGCAGCGATGACGAGTGGATCTCGTCGCACCTGGAGTTGCGTGGATCCGATGACCGCATCCTCTCGGGATACGGCTGGATCTTCCCTCTCGGCGACGGTGAGGTGAACATCGGCGTAGGCACCCTCGCGACCGCGCAGCGGCCCGCCGACATCAACCTGCGGTCCCTGCTCAGCTACTACGCCGACACGCAGCGCGAAGACTGGGAATTGCACGACGACGTCCGCGCGCCGTGGTCCGCGCTACTGCCCATGGGCGGGGCCGTGAGCGGTGTGTCCGGCCCCAACTGGCTCCTCGTCGGCGATGCCGCGGGGTGCGTGAACCCCCTCAACGGCGAGGGCATCGACTACGGCCTCGAGACCGGCCACCTCGCGGCCCAGGTGATCACGTCACGCGGGCCAAGTTACGACCTGTCGACCATCTGGCCCGGCTTGCTCCGCGAGAGGTACGGCGAGGCCTTCTCCATTGCGCGCCGTCTCGCCGGACTCATCACCGTGCCGGGGCTCCTGCCCACCCTCGGGCCCGTCGGGATGCGCTCTCAGATCCTGATGACTTTCGCGCTGCGCGTCATGGGCAATCTCGTGACGCCTGAGGATCGCGACTTCACCGCGCGCCTGTGGCGCACGGCCGGCCGCGCCTCGGTGCGCCTCGACGATCGCCCGCCGTTCAGCTGATGACCACGGTCGCCGTCACGGGAGTCTCGGGCTTCATCGGCGATGCCGTCGCGCGTCGCTACGCCGATGCTGGGGCGACGGTGCGCGGCCTTGATCGCAGGCTGCCCGACCCCACTGATCCACTCACCCCCGATGCCGACCCCCGCGTGGAGTACGTCGTGGGTGACGTCACGCGGCCGGCGGACCTCAGGCGCCTCGTCGAGGGCGCCGACATCGTCGTCCACACTGCCGCCATCGTCGCGGAATCGGGAGACTGGCGGGATTTCGACCGCGTCAACGCCCAGGCACCGCGCTGGGTGGCGCTCGCCGCCCGCGATGGCGGCGCGCGATCGTTCGTACACCTGTCGAGCGTCATGGTGCACGGCTTCGACTTCCCCGACGGTGTCGCCGAGGACGGTCCCCTTGATCACGCGGCAAATCCTTACTGCGCCACCAAGATCAGGGCGGAGCACCTCCTGCGCGGAATCGGCGTACCAGGTGAGTTCGCCGTCCATATCGTGCGTCCCGGCGACGTCTACGGTCCCTACTCGACGCCGTGGATCGTGCGTCCTGTGCAGCACATGCATGAGCGCACTTTCCTTTACGTCTCGCCGTCGGCGATCAACCACATCTATGTCGACAATCTGGTGGATGCGATCGAGACCGTCGTGTCCGCGGGAGACGAGTTGAGTGAAGTGCCGGTCACTGCGACCGATGGGGTGGCCACTCCGACACGCGAGTTCTACGGCTACTACGCCGATCTGCTGGGCATGCGCTTCGCGCCCACTGTGCCGGGTTGGCTTGCCGAGCCCGCCGTCGGCGCGCTGGCGGCCGTACTGCCCCGTGGCGTGCGGCGCCGCCTCGACCTCGATCGGGAGTCGATCCGCTACCTCCGACGCCACGCTGCCTACGACACATCCCGCCTCCAGGGCCTTGGCTGGACCCCGAAGATCCCGCTCGCCGAGGGACGCGAGCGCACTGCGGCGTGGCTGCGACAGGTGAGACTGCTCCCGGCGACGTAGGCTCGAGTCATGCGCCTGCGCCAGTCGCTCACCCCCGGTCGGAGGGGAATGCTCGTGCGACTCACCGCTGAGGAGGGCAAGCGCCCCGCACTCCTCGACGCGCTCCACCGCTACAGCGACGGACTCGAAGAGGAGCCCGGTACCGAGCTCTTCATCGTCCATGTCGATCCCGACGACGCGAACATCGTCTGGCTCTATGAGATCTTCCACGACGAAGAGGCGCAGGACGAGCACCGCGCGACCGAAGGCTTTGCTCAGTTGATGACCGAGTTGCCCGATGTCTTGGGTTCACCGCCTGCCATCCTGCGCCTAGACCCGCTACGCGTGTCGCTTCAGGAGCAGGTGCTCAGCGAAGACCTCACGTTCTAGAGGACCTAGGTCCTAGAGCACACTGATCGCGTGAAGCGCATCACGCTCGAGCAGCTCAAGACCGTCATGGCGCACCTACCGCCGAATCCGCGGATCGTCGCTTCGGGCAACTTCGCTGCGCCGCATGCCGTGCTGCGCGTACTCGACGAGCAAGTGCCGGAATACACGCTGCACATGCTCAACGCGCAGCCGGGAATCCCCGATCGCGAGGGCGTGACCTTCGAGACCTGCTTCGTCGGACCTGCGATGCGCCACTCTCCGCGCCTGCGCTACATCCCGAGCCGCCTCAGTCTCGTGCCGGTCCTCTACCGGGGCCCCTTGCGCCCCGACGCGGTGATCGTGCACGCATCCGCGCCGCGCTACGACACCGTGAGCCTGGGCATCGAGGTCAACGTCCTGCCGGGTGCGATCGAAGCCGCACGCGAACTCGGAGCGCCCGTGATCGTGCAGGCCAATCCGCAGATGCCCTACACCTACGGTGACGGACAGCTCTACGACACCGAGATCGACTACCTGGTCGAGGTGGATGAGCCGGTCGCTGAGGCTGCCCCGCGCGACCCTTCGGAGGTATCGCAGCAGATCGGCGATCGCATCGCCGCGCAGGTCCTCGATGGCTCCACGCTGCAACTCGGCATAGGCGGCGTGCCCGATGCCGTGCTGCATCGGCTGACGGAGCGCCGGGGCCTGCGCATCTGGTCGGAAATGTTTTCCGATGGTGCCCTCGCTCTGGAGCACCAGGGAGCGCTGGATCCACAGATCCCGCTCACCGCCTCCTTCCTCTTCGGCTCGCGCGACCTCTACGACTTCGTGCACCTCAACCATCGCGTCCGCATGCTTCGCACGGAGACGACCAATGAACCTGGCCGCATCGCGCGCCAGCGACAGATGACCAGCGTCAATTCCGCGCTCCAGGTCGACCTCTTCGATCAAGCCAACGCCAGCCGCATGAAGGGGCGCATCTACAGCGGCTTCGGCGGATCCGTTGACTTCATCGATGGTGCCCTGCACTCGCGCGGGGGGGCGAGTTACATCGCTCTGCCGTCGTGGCACCCGAAGGCGCGGGTATCCACCATCGTCCCGCGCCTCGAGGAGCCCGTGACGTCGTTCCAGCACAGTTTCGTCGTCACCGAGCAGGGCGTGGCGCCCGTCGTGGGCCTGAGCGAGCGGGACCAGGCGCGCTCCCTCATCGAGAACGCCGCGCACCCGGACGCGCGCGAGGCGCTGTGGGCGGCTGCTGCGGCCCAGGGGCTCGCCTGACCGCCTTCGACGTTCGCGCCTGACGGCGCACCCGCGTCCCTAGGATGCGGGCGTGAGATATCTCGTCACCGGCGGAGCCGGCTTCATCGGCTCTCACTACGTGCGTTGCCTGCTCGATGGCAGCCTGGGTGCCGAGGCTGCAGGCGTGACCGTGCTCGACAAGCTCACCTATGCCGGCAATCTCGCGAATCTCGCCGCTGTTTCTGAGGACTCCCGCTACTCGTTCGTCCAGGGCGACATCTGCGAAGGTGCGGTCCTGGATCAGGTGGTGCCGGGCCATGACGTGGTGGTCAACTTCGCGGCCGAGACGCACGTGGACCGGTCGATCACGGGACCGCAGGACTTCGTGGTCACCAACGTCGTGGGCACGCAGACGCTTTTGGATGCCTGCCGGCGGCACGGTACGGCGCGCGTGGTGCACATCGGCACCGACGAGGTCTACGGCTCCATCGACTCGGGGTCGTGGACCGAGGAGTCGCCGCTGCTGCCCAACTCCCCGTACGCCGCGTCGAAGGCAGCCGCCGAGCTGCTGGTCCGCGCGTACCACCGCACCTATGGCATGAGCGTGTCGAGCACGCGGTGCTCCAACAACTACGGCCCGTATCAGTTCCCGGAGAAGGTGATCCCGCTCTTCGTCACGAATCTCATTGATGGGCTGAAGGTGCCGCTCTACGGCGATGGGCTCAATGTCCGCGACTGGCTGCACGTCGACGACCACGTCCGCGGCATCCAGATCGTCGTGGAGCGCGGCGAGCCGGGAGCGGCGTACAACATCGGCGGGGGAATCGAGCTCAACAACCGGCAACTCACCGAGCGCATCCTCGAGCACATGGGCTGCGCGTGGGACGAGTGGGTCGACTACGTGCCCGACCGTCTCGGCCACGACCGCCGCTACAGCGTCGACGACTCGCGGCTGCGCGCCCTCGGGTATGCGCCCACGCGCACCTTCGACGAGGCCATTGACACCACTATCGCCTGGTATCGCGACCATCCGCAGTGGTGGCGCCCGCTCAAGGGAGCCGCATGAGCCTGCCCGTCGCCGAGAAGACCTTCTTCGGCCAGCCGCGTGCGCTGGCGACTCTCTTCTTCACCGAGATGTGGGAGCGGTTCTCCTACTACGGCATGCGGGCGATCCTCGTCCTCTACCTCATCACTCCGCCCGATGGCACCACGCCGCCCGGCGGGGGACTCGGCTTCTCCGATGCCGATGCTGCCGCGATCTACGGCACGTATGTCTCGCTTATCTACCTCCTGCCTCTCGTGGGCGGGTGGGTGGCCGACCGGCTGACCGGGCCGCGACGTGCCGTGCTCTTCGGTGGAATCGTCATCGCGGCCGGCCACTTCGTCATGGCGGTGCCCATCGAGGCCCTCTTCTGGACAGGTCTGCTGGTGATCGCCATCGGCACGGGCCTGCTCAAGCCGAGTGTCAGCGCCATGGTCGGTGGTCTCTACGCCCCGGATGACACGCGTCGCGATGGCGGATTCTCGATCTTCTACATGGGCATCAATCTCGGGGCGCTCATCGCGCCGCTCATCG
>CAYYZU010000163.1:0-4911 GCA_964476205.1 uncultured Actinomyces sp.
CCGAGCACGTGCACAACCGGCGCTGGGTGATGCGCGACGGCAAGGCCCCGCCGAACCCCTTCGGCCAGGTCGACCAGGTGAAGATGAACCCCGCCGGCGGCAGCCCGGACCTCGTCGAACCGGCCGGCCCCATCGACCCGACCGTCTCTTTCCTCGCTTTGCGCGAACCCGGCTCGGGGGCGCTCATTTCGGTGTTCGCGGCCTACTCGCTCCACTACGTGGGTGGCGTCGGCAGCCGCAGCATCTCGGCGGATTATTTCGGGGCGTTCTGCGGGGAACTGGAGCGGCTGGCCGCGCATCCGCGGCGGCGCCACCGAAAGAGAGATCGCAAGGTGGCTCGAGGCGGAGATGTTCGCGCACGGGGCCGACGAGTTGTCGTTCGAGACGATCGTGGCCGGCGGTCCCCACTCGGCCAAGCCCCATCACGAGCCGACGACGCGCCCCCTCGAGCACGGCGACCTGCTGCTCATCGACTTCGGGGCGGCCGTGGGTGGCTACCACGCGGATGAGACGCGGACCTTCATCGTGGGGGCGGCCGCCGACTGGCAGAGGGAGATCCATGCCGTCGTCGCAGAGGCCCAGGCGGCCGGTCGATCCACGGCGCGCGCGGGAGCGGCCCTGCGGGACGTCGACACGGCCGCGCGGTCGGTCGTGTCGGAGGCCGGCTACGCCGACTACTTCGACCACGGGCTCGGGCACGGCGTGGGCCTGGAGATCCATGAGGCGCCGTTCTTCAGTCCTCGGTCCACGGGTAAACTCCCCGCCGGCTCACCGGTGACCATCGAACCCGGCATCTACCTCCCCGGCAGGGGCGGGGTGCGCATCGAGGACACCATCCTGGTGAGCGAGGGTCCCAGCAGATCCCTGACGGCGTCGCCCCGCGACCTCGTGGTGCTGGGCTGACTGGGAGGACGACGGCACGTGGCAACGACCAACGACCTGAAGAACGGGCTTGTGCTCAATCTCGACGGCCAATTGTGGACCGTGGTGGAGTTCCAGCACGTGAAGCCCGGCAAGGGTGGGGCCTTCGTGCGGACCAAGCTCAAGAATGTCCTCTCGGGCAAGGTGGTCGACAAGACCTTCAACGCGGGGGTCAAGGTCGAGACCGCCAGCGTCGACAAGCGTGACATGCAGTACCTCTACCGCGACGGTGACGACTGGGTGTTCATGGATACCTCGACCTACGACCAGGTGACCATCCCCAATGCCGTCGTGGGAGACAACTCCCGCTGGATGCTCGAGAACCAGGAGTGCATCGTCGCGATGCACGAGGGCAACGCGCTCTACGTCGAGCTCCCCGCTGCGGTCGAGCTCACCATCACCTACACCGAGCCCGGCCTGCAGGGGGATCGCTCCACGGGTGGTACCAAGCCGGCGACGCTCGAGACGGGCGCCGAGATCCAGGTGCCGCTCTTCATCGAGGCCGACACGCGCGTCAAGGTCGATACGCGCGACGGTTCCTACCTCGGCCGCGTCACCTGACGTGTCTGCTCGCCATAAGGCACGCAAGCGCGCCCTCGATGTCCTCTTCCAGGCCGATCTGCGCGATGTCGATCCCCTCAGCGTGCTCGCCGACTCCGAGCGACTGCGCTCGGAGGAGGGAGATGTGCCGCTGAACCCCTACGTCGCCGAGCTGGTCACCGGGGTTGCAACGCACCGGGAGCGCATCGACGAACTGCTCACGACGTACTCCCTGGGGTGGACTCTCGAGCGGATGCCGGGCGTGGATCGGGCCATCCTGCGGTTGGGGGCCTACGAGGTCCTGTGGGGCGATGTGCCCGAGGCGGTGGCCATCGACGAGGCGGTGACGCTTGCGAAGGAGCTCTCCACCGACGACTCGCCGGCCTTCGTCAACGGCCTGCTCGCGAGAATCGCGGGGCAGAGGTCCACACTGGACCTCGAGGCCTGAGTCCGACCACGGGCCCTCGCGTAGGAGGCAATTCGATGAGGTGGGTGCCGGTAGTCGCCGGCGCAGGAGTGCTGGCCGGTGCAGTGCTGGGGGCTGCGCTGGTGGCGCCCGCGATCGCGGCGCGCGACGATGCCACGGCGCCGGTCGTGCCCCGGATCTTCTCCTGCGTGACCGTGGATACCGGAGAACTGCGCATCATCAACGCCGACGACACGTGCGCGACGGGCGAGGAGCGCCTTGCATGGAACCAGCGCGGACTGCCCGGCCCGCGGGGGAAGCAGGGCCCGCGCGGTGCTTCTGGCCCGCAGGGTGCGCAGGGTCCGCAGGGACCCGCGGGGATATCAGGTCCCGCCGGCCCGCAGGGTCCACAGGGACTGCCTGGCAACGTCGGCAACCCCGGTCCCGCCGGCCCGCAGGGTCCCATCGGTCCCAGTGACGGGTTCTCCGCAGCCTTGTCCGACGACACGTTCAGCGATGCGCCCGTCGTACTCGCGACCCTGTTGCTGCCCGCGGGCACCTATCTCGTCGATGCGGCGGCCTACCTCTCGCTCGATCAGAGCGGTGGGCCGTTCGACACGGTCTCGTGCGGCCTCGATGGGCCCGGGGAGAATTTCGCCACTCTGACGGCGTTCGGCCAGGTGACCTTCCCGCTCGCGGCGAGCCTGGAGATCCCCGAGCCCGGGGGAGAGGTGAGCGTCGAGTGCGTCAAGGGTCAGGCGGGCTCGGTGCGTGCGAGCGGCACGCTCAACGCCGTGAAGGTGGGCGCCCTCACGCTCCAGTGATGTGCCCCGGGTGGGATTCGAACCCACACTGGACGGTGTTTGAGACCGCTTCCTCTGCCGGTTGGGATACCGGGGCCTGGCGGCCAGGGTACCCGTGCGGTCCTCGGCTCCCGCTGACCTAGGCTTCGGGCGTGACGCAGGCACGACCGCGCATCGTGGTGGCGGAGGACGAGGCCGTCATCCGCATGGATCTTGTGGAGACTCTCCGAGAGGAGGGCTACGAGGTTGTCGCGCAGGCGTCGGATGGACAGACAGCCGTCGAGCAGATCCGCTCGCTTCTGCCCGATGTGGCCCTCGTCGACATCGCCATGCCCGGCCTCGATGGCATTGAGGTCACGCGACGGGTGGCGGAGTCCACTGCCGTCGTGGTCGTGACCGCCTTCGGCCAGCGCGAGCGGATCGAGCAAGCGCGCGACGCGGGCGCGATGGGCTACCTGGTCAAGCCCGTTGGCCGGGACGACCTGGTGCCCGGGATCGAGATGGCCTGGTCAGGCTGGGTAACCCTCCGGGAGGCGCGAGGCCAGGCGGTGGCGTCCGCAGCGGCAGCAGAGCGGGCCGAGCAGCGCCTCGCCGACCGGCGCGACGTCGAACGAGCCAAGGCCCTGCTGGGAGCGCGGATGGGTCTCGGCGAGGACGAGGCCTATCGATGGCTGCGCCAGACGGCCATGGATGGCCGCCTGCCTCTGGGGGACGTGGCCCGCCAGGTTCTTGCCACCGAAACCGGGGACGGGGGGCTTTAGGTCACGAAATGATAACGAGCCGTGTCACGGTTCGCTAACCATCGCGTGACGATCCCCTAGGGGGGTGACACAGGCCGTCGTCCACAGGGTAGTTTCAACTCACCATCACGGCGTGGTCGTGCCTGTCACGGCCCGCTACCCCTTAAGGAGAAATTGATGATCCGACGCAGCCCGATTGCGGGGGCAGTCGTGGTCCTCGGCGCCGCGAGCCTCGTGCTCGCAGCGTGCGGTGGCAGCAGCAGCACTTCGGAGTCCTCGAGCGCCGCACCGGCCTCGTCCTCCGCTGCTCCGTCATCGTCGTCCGCCGAGCCCGCACCCTCGACTGACTGCAAGAACACCCAGCTCAAGATCGGCACACTTCTGCCGGCGACGGGCAGCCTCGCCTACCTCGGCCCGCCCGAGTTCGCGGGCGTTGACCTCGCTGTCAAGGAGATCGACGCCGCCGGCGGCGTTCTCGGTCAGCCTGTTGTCAACGAGTACGGCGACTCCGGCGACACCGAGACCGACATTGCCTCGCAGACCGTCGACTCGCACCTCCAGAAGGGTGTGCAGGCGATCATCGGCGCTGCTTCGTCCGGCGTGACCTTCACGGTCATCGACAAGATCACGAGCAATGGCGTGCTCCAGATTTCGCCCGCCAACACGGCTCCGTCGCTCACGGACTACCCGGACAACGGTCTGTACTTCCGTACCGCTCCGTCCGACGCCCTCCAGGGTGCGGTCCAGGCGTCCAACGCCATCGACAACGGCTTCACTTCCGGTGCGACCATCGCCCGTAAGGATCCCTACGGCGAGGGCCTGCAGAACGCCTTCATCGCAGACTTCGAGGCTGGCGGCGGCACCATCACGACCGCTCTGACCTACGACCCCACCGCGGCTTCGTTCGAGGCTGAGGTCGCCGAGATCGCGGCAGGCAACCCCGAGTTCGTCCAGGTTGTCGGCTTCGACGAGAGCACCAAGCTCATCCAGGAGATGATCAAGCAGGGTGTGGGTCCCCAGGACGTCCAGATCTACCTCGCCGACGGCAACCTGTCGACGACGGCGTTCAAGGACTTCCCGAAGGACACGATGACCGGCGTGATCGGCACCGTGCCCACGGGTGATCCCTCCGTCGACGTCGAGGCCTTCAACGGCAAGCTCCTCGAGCAGGATCCGGCCCTGACGGACTTCGCCTACGGCGCCCAGGCATACGACGCGACGATCCTCGTCGCTCTCGCTGCCGAGTACGCCGGCTGCGCTGACGGCACCGCGATCGCTGCGGCTATGCCGATGATCGCCAACGCTGACGCTGGTGGCGAGGCTTGCGGCACGTACGCCGACTGCGTCGCGATCATCCAGGCGGGCGGCCAGCCCAACTACGACGGTGTCACCGGCCCGCTGGACTTCAACGAGTACGGCGATCCCAAGGCTGCGACCATCGACGTGGTGCAGTACCTCACGAACACCAAGTTCGAGAGCATCGAGGTCGTCGGACCGGTCG
>CAYYZU010000164.1:0-4911 GCA_964476205.1 uncultured Actinomyces sp.
CCCGGAGCAGGCCCTGCCCAAGGCCCCCCGTCAGCATCGCGGCACCCCCCACGATCGACGGGACACCCAGCAGCAGCCAGCCGGGCAGGGTCAGGGCGTTGGGACCCGCCACGTCACGCAGCCACCGGGGTGCCGTCCAGGTCATCGCGGGAGCCCCGTCGAGCGGAAGTAGAGGCGCACCGCCTGGACACGGGGATTCATGCGCTCGTCAGGAACGATGCCCAGGGTCGCGATCATGCGCCTGATGAGGCTCTCGTTTGCTCGCTTCGAGATTCCACGCCGGGCGGCGATCTCGGCGTTGCTGTAGCCCTCGGCCATGAGGCGCAGGGTCTCGAGTTGGGGTGCGCTCAAGCGCGCGAGGGCGGCATCCGCCTCCCCCGATGCTTGGACCACCGCCTTGTCATCACGCAGCACAGCCTCGAGGGCCGCGACCAACTCTCTTGAGCCGTCTACGTGACGCTTGTCGAGGTAGGCGAGCTTGCGCTCCTTGTGCACAGGATGCTGGCGAAGGATCGGGTAGTTCGACAGCACGAGTACGGACACATGCGGCGCTGTACGCGCCAAGGTCTCGACCAGATCGAGTCCTGACGGCCCCGCACCGAGATCAATGTCGGTCACGACCGCGTCCGGATCGAAGTAGCGGCATTCCCGCAGGGCCTCGGCTGCTGAGGCGCACCCACGCACGTGGAATCCTGCCGACTCCAGCATCTCGACGATAAGGGAGCGAGTGAGCTTCTCGTCCTCCACCACCAGCACGAAGCGCTCGGGGGTGACGACGTCGAACTCCCCCGTCACGGACATGGCCCAAGCCTAGGACTGGCTGCGGCCGCGCAGGCCCCGTAGTCGCCTATAGAGCCCGCGGTACTCGGCGTAGGCGGCCCGGTAGACGTCCCGGTCACAGTCTGCGGGCTCGAAGGCCCGCTGGACCCGCACGCGCGCCGCTGCCTCAGGGAGGGTCATCTCGCCCAGGCTCACCAGCGCCCAGAGGGCGGCGCCCACGAGCTGGGCATCGCGGGGATTGGCGACCTTCTCGACGGGCCGGTCGAGGGCTCCGGCGTACATCCCGCACCACAGGTCTGACTGCGCGCCGCCACCGAGGATGCGCACGGAGTCGATACGCCGCTTGCAGAACTTCTCGTAGGAGTCGAAGAGCCATCGAGCGTTGAGAGCCACTCCTTCCATGACCGCGCGGATCATCATGGCGCGATCGGTGCGCAGAGAGAGGCCCACGAAGGCGCCGCGCAGATCCTTGTCCTCGACCGGACTGCGCTCACCATTGAGCCAGGGGGCGAAGATCGCGCCCTCGCACCCGGCGGGTGCGACGGAAGCAATGTCGGTGAGCTCGGCGTAGTCCTCGTCCATGATCTGCTCGCGCAGCCAGCGCAGGGCACCGCCGCCGATCTCCTGGTTGTTGGCGACCACGGGCATCTGCTGGTCGAACCCCGGGACCGAGGCCATGGAATGGAGGACGTCGGTGCGCTTGAAGGGCACGCGCGAACTGATCCACGCCGTGGTCGACACCGTCACGTGAGTGGCGTAGGGCTCGATGGCTCCGCTGCCGAGGATGGCGGCGTGCAGGTCGGGCAGGCCGGTGACGACGGGGATGCCCGGCGTGAGTCCGGTGGCGTCGGCGACGTCGGGCAGGACTCCGCCCAGCACGGTGCCCATCGGTGCGAGGGGCGGCAAGCGGTGAGGATCACGCTTGGCCTTGCGGATGAGGGATTCCACGTAACGTGGCTGCGCGCCGATGCGGTTGTCCGTGAGCCAGGACAGGATCATCGACGCCGGTGTCGCCGCGGCGCGACCGGTGAAGCGCATGCCGAGGAAGTCGACAGGCTCGAGAAGCCAGCGCGCCCGGGCGTAGATATCGGCCATCTGCCGCTGCAAGAGCAGCGAGTGGCCCGTCGGATCCGCGCCCGAGGGAGTGGGTGCACCCCCGGTGACGCGAATCCACGGCAGGACCTTCTGTGGCGCGAAGCCCTGCACCGAGATCGGGCCGCCGATGACGTCGCGCATATAGGGACGCGCGCGCGTGTCGGCCCACAGCAGCACGGGTCCCACCGGCTCACCGCGATCGTCGACTGGCACCGTCGAGCCCCACTGGCCCGTGATGCCCACGGCAGTCGCAGGGTCCGCTCCCATCTGCGCGACGACCTCGCGAATGCACTCGATCAGCGACGGCCACCACTCCCCCGCGTCCTGCGTCGCCCGGCCGTCCAGGCCGATGTCCACGGACACGGGGCGATGGACTGCAGGGCCGAGGCTGCCGTCGGGATGGACGGCAGCCACCTTGGGCCCCCCGTTGCCGAGGTCGACGGCGAGGACCCAGGCCACGTCAGGCCTCGGGAGCTGTGGAGTGCATGGCGTCGAGCACCCCGCCCATGACCATGCGCAGCGTCTGGTCACCGTCGGGCATGGCGCCGAAGCCGTACATCGCCCCGCTCTTGGCGGGATCCCCACGGTGCGCGACGGCAGAGTCGACCGCGAGTCTCAGGTCTGCGAGGAAGTCTTCTGCAATGCCACTCTGAGTGTTGGGACCCGTGACGCAGAAGTGCAGGGCGGGCGGCAACTGAAGGGAGTTCATTCGCCAGCCTCGCTCCTTGAGCGTGTCGTTGACGAGGTACACGTCGATGTCGGCCTCAGGCGAGGACATGAACGACGTCATGAACATCGGGTCACCGATGACCGTGAGTTCCGGGAAGGACGCGCGGATGCCCGACTTGATGGAGTCGTTCGTGGCAAGGATCGCCCTGGCGCGCTCGAGATAGCCCTCTCGCCCCGTGGTGACCATGGCGGCCCAGGTCGATGCGATGAGACCTCCACTGCGCGAGCCCGCAAGGCCCGGGGAGAGGTAGAGACCGCCGGGCCACTCTGTCGAGGCGAAGTACTGACGTGACCGCAGAGCGGCATCCCGATAGAGCAGCACGGAGGTGCCCTTGAGCGCGTAACCGTACTTGTGAGTGTCGGCCGACAGGGTCGTGACACCGGGCACGCGGAAATCCCAGAGCGGCACTTCGTAGCCGAGATCCTCGGCCCACGGCAGCAGGAAGCCACCGAGGCAGCCGTCGACGTGCAGACCGATGCCGCGCTCCTGGGCCAGGGCGCCGATGCGGTCGATCGGGTCGATGAGGCCATGGGCGTAGTCACCCGCGCTGCCCACCAGGCAGATGGTGTCGTCGTCGACGAGGTCAGCCATGGCGTCGACGTCGACGACGAAGTCGTCGGTAAGCGGCGCATCCCGCACCTCGATGCCCAGCCAGTGCGCACCCTTGCGCAGCGCGACATGGGCGGTCACCGGGAGCACGACATTGGGCATGCGCACGCCACGGGCCTCGCGCGCGTCCTCCCGATAGGAGTAGAGCGCGTGGACGAGACTGTCGCTGCCACCTGAGGTGACGACCCCGATCGCCTGGGGATCGTGGAAGAGGTCGGCCGCCATGGCGATGATCTCGCCCTCGAACTTCGTGGCCGAGGGATACATGTCCCGCTGCAGGACATTGGCGTGAGCGAAGTGCTCGAAGACCTGCGCGAGGAAGTGGTAGTGCTCGTGGTCGCCGCTGTAGAGGCTGCCGGAGACCCGCCCGGCATCTCCCACCGCATCTTCAGCCTTGGCCATGCTCGCGATATCGGTGAGGACGCTGTCACGGTCCACCCCCTGCTCAGGGATGACGCGCTGCGTGGGCATGAGACGCCGATAGGGGAAGAGGTCGTCGAGCATCCGCTCGAGCCCGTTATCCGACTCAGCCACGCCCGGCTCTTCAGCCATCAGTCCATGCCCTTCGATCGACGGCCCACGGCACGCTCAGTCTCGCGCTTGGCCTCGCGCTCGGCAATGGCCTGACGCTTGTCCTGGCTCTTGCGGCCAGTGGCGAGAGCGATCTCGACCTTGGCGAAGCCATCCTTGAAGTAGAGGGCCAGCGGGATGAGGGTGAATCCCTTCGCCTGGACCTTCGTCTGCATCTTGCGGATCTCGTCGCGGTGCAGGAGCAGCTTGCGGGCACGGCGCGGCTCGTGATTGGTCCAGGTGCCCAGGTCGTACTCAGGGATATGAACGCCGCGCAGCCACACCTCGCCGCCCTCGATCGTGGCGTAGCCATCGGTGAGCGTGGCACGGCCTGCGCGTAGCGACTTCACCTCGGTGCCGGTGAGGACGATGCCGGCTTCGAAGGTGGACTCCACGTGGTAGTCGTGACGCGCCTTGCGATTCTGGGCGATGAGCTTGCGGCCCTGCTCCCTCGCCATGACTAAACGCCGGCCATGACTAGACGCGGAGGTACTTGCGCAGGGTGAGGAATGCGGCGAGACAGGCAAGGGCGATGCCGGTGACGTAGAGGATGGGAGCGATCGAGACGATCGCATCCCAGCCCACAAAAGCTGTGAACTGGAAGGCCGGTGCCAGGACCCGGTCGACAACGAATGCCTTGACCAGGATGAGGCCGCCGGTCGCGAGGGTCGCGCCGATCGCGGCAGCGATGGCCGCCTCCAGCAAGAAGGGAAGCTGAATGTAGAAGTTCGAGGCGCCCACGAGCCGCATGATGCCCGTCTCCCGCCGACGGCTGAATGCCGCAATGCGCATGGTGTTGACGATCAGGAGCACCGTGACAACGAGCATCGCAACGGCGATAGCGAGAGCGATCGCCTGGAGACCGCCCAGCAACTGGAAGAACTTCTCCAGGAACTGCCGTTGGTCATTGACCTGCTCGACTCCGGGTCGACCCTCGAAGGCAGAGGCCACGATGTCGTACTTCGTCGGATCCGAGAGTTTGACTCGGAAGGACTCTGGCAGGGCATCGACCGTGACGCTGTCGACGATCGGCGAGTTGCGGTACTGCACGATGAAGCGGTCGTAGGCCTCCTGCTGCGTCTCGAAGTAGACCTCTTGGACCAGGGGCTTGAGCGACTCGAGATCCG
>CAYYZU010000165.1:0-4885 GCA_964476205.1 uncultured Actinomyces sp.
CCGGGTTCGCCGTCCTGGGCGTCACCGGGCGGTATGTGCATTCAGGGCTTCGTCATCGGGGCCCTTGCGACGTTGGCGGCCGGTGCCTGGCTGGCGGATGTACCGCTGCTGGTGATGCTCGACATTGCCGCACCGGCAATCCTGCTTGGCATGGCGATCGGACGCCTCGGGTGCTGGAAGGGCGGATGCTGCGCGGGCCGCCTGACTGCAGGCCGTTTCGCCGTCTGGTGCTCTGACCGGCGGATTGGCGGCCGCCGCATCCCGACGCAACTGATGGAGTCGGCACTGGCCCTGCTGCTGTCCGTGGTCACTACGGTGCTGGTCATCGGCTCGCAGGCGTCCGACGGCGTGGCAGCCGTGCTTGGCCTGTCTGCCTACATCCTCGTCCGTCAGTACCTTCTTCGCCTGCGCTCGGTACCACGTACCCGCGTTCTCCGGCCCATGATCACGATGGCCGTGTCCGGTATCGCTGTGGCGGTCTCCATCGCGCTGGTCATCACATCGATCACGTAGAAGGAATAACCGCTTCCGACCGCCGCGCAGCTCGCCTGTGGGCACGGGCCCCGACGATCACCGCGACGACCGCGATAACCGTCAGGGCGATGCCGATGCCGCCACCCCAGCGGACAGCGGTCGTGATGCGGGTCGATGGGGTCACGTCGGCGACCCGTGAACCGGATGCGCCGTCCTGAATGCTCGTCAGCACCCTTCCCGAGCTATCGATGATGGCGCTGACTCCGGTGGTGGATGCCAGCAGTGTCGCCCGTGCGGTCTCCAGGGCCCGGAAGCGAGTGATCGCCAGTTGCTGCGCAGGTTGGGTCGTTCCGGCGTAGGTGGCGTTGTTCGAGGGCGCCGCAAGCACGGTCGCACCGGCACTGACCGCATCCGTGACTCGGTCGTCGAACGCCACCTCGTAGCAGATCAGCATGCCAAGGCGCACGGCGCCGACATCGATCACGGGCGAGTCCGTGCCGCTGACGAAGTCGCGAGGAATCTGCGTGAAGCGAGACGTGAGTCGTTCGAGCAGTCCCCGTGCGGGCACGTACTCACCGAACGGAACGAGCTGCCGCTTGGTGTAGGCCACCCCAGGGCCAGTGATCGGCGTCCAGGAGATCGACTGGTTGCGGACGAGCTGCGGCTGGTCGGGCACGGCCGTGACAGCTCCCACCACGACGGGTACTCCGATGTCGGCGACCGCCGCGTCGATCTGGGCTCGTGCCTGCGTGTCGATGAGGGGGTCGATGTCCGTGGCACTCTCCGGCCACAGCACGAATGCTGGCGGCGTGACTTTGTCGGCCGCCAGCAAGCGGGTCTGGCGCACGTGGGCAGCAAGCACGGCGCGTGCCTGCTGTTCGCCCGCGCCGGGTTGACCGCCTCCCTGGACGACAGCCACCTGCACCGCGGGCTGTGCGGAGCCGGCGGGCGCAGCCTGTGCGGCGGCTGCCCCCGAGGCGACTACCGCAGCGGCGGTCAGCCCAGCCGCAATCAGCGCGCCCCTCCGATGGGCCCCGACGATCGCCGCCGCCAGCAGTGAGCCGATAGCGGCAATGACATACGTCAACCCGTACACGCCCAGATGGGGAACCAACGCCGCGAAGGGGCTGTCGACGGAGACGTACGCCAAACGGGCCCATGGGAATCCGCCGAGCGGCCACTGCGAGCGAGCCCACTCCTGCCCCACCCACACCGCAGGAACGAGCAGGGGCCACGCTCGCAGACCCATCGTCAGTCGGATTCCCGTGAGCATCGCGGCCCACCAGGCGGCGAAGACAGCCGTGACCGCGAGATACGCGTCCGGCCCAACGCTGGTGAGCCAGACCAGGCTCGTGCCAGCGAACACTGCGCCCGCAACCGCTCCCGCGACAGCAGACAAGCGCACGGACGCCTCGTGCGCGGATGCCACGATCAGGGCGACGCCGAGGGGTGCCGCCCACCACCAGCCGAAGGGCGGAAACGCGGCGGAAACCGCCAAGGCACCGAGAGCAGCGACCAGCAGATGCCGAAGACGGTGGCGTTCGGGACGGAGGCGGCGACGCAGTCGACCTGGCGATGCCGGCTTGTTGAGGGTTGCGGTGCGGACCGGCACGCTGTGACCTCAGGCCGCCGCAGCGGCGACCACGATCTCGAAGGGCCGGTCCGCCTCGAGCACGCATACGCCGGACACGATGTCCAGGCCCAGCGCGTTCGCGGCGCGAGCATGCAGTGAGCACGCGTCCGCAGACCCGTGGACCATGACGACGCGGGTCTCCGGGCCCACGAGGGAACGGACGCTCGTCAGGGCCATGTCCATGCCGCGATCCCCGCCGAGGTAGTACAGGACCTCGGCCAGAATCACATAGTCAACCGGACCGTGCACGGCACGCCGGACCGCTTCGTCGTCAGTGGCGTCGACGACGTGCACGCGGTCCAGATGGGCAGTGCGGTCACTGGCGATGCGTAGCGCTCGCGCCGACACGTCGGTGCCGACGACGGTGGCACCTGGCAGGTGCTGCGCCACGGCGAGCAAGTTGTGGCCGTCGGCGCACCCAACCTCCAGGACCACTCGGGCGGTGGGATCGATCGCATTGAGCAGGTGCTGCTGCTTGCGCCTCTCGTACGGCAGCTGCTGATAGCCCCACGGGTCGGCCGACACCGAGAACAGGGTGTCGAAGACCCACCGGCGAGCCGAGTCACGCATGGTTCCCGGGAGCACGGCCAAGACGGAGAACACAGCCCGGTGTACGGCGCGACCCGCACCGTCGACCGACGGCCCCTCCTGTTCTGCGACCACGGGAGCGAAACGAGCAGCGATACCCGCCGCCGCGACGACAGCGAGCAGGGTGCCGGCCCGCCAGACGAGCAGAGCGGCGACAGCAGCGGGCAGGGGCGTGCCGATCCACGACAGTCCCGCGACGAGCGTGACGTCGGCTGCACCGATGCCCGCGACCGGCGTAGCCAGCACCACCACTCGGGTGACGAGGGCTACGGCAGTCACGTCAGCCAGGCTCAACCCCGTCACGCCGGCTGTGTGCGCCACGACGAGGACGGGGATGAGGATGGCCGCAACCTGACATGCCTCCTGGACGACACCGGTGACCATCAGATGCGGGCCGCGGCGGGACAGGACCGATCTGGCATCCGTCGATCGGGCGGCCGTCATGACCACTGTCGCCGGCATGATGAGCAGCAGCGCTATCCCCACAGCCACGGTGACGGTTACGGGCGCTGGACTGATCGCGGTCGACAACGTCAATCCCACCGCGCCCAGGATCGCGGCACACACAATCGCGGTGGTGCGCTGGGCGTGACGCACCCCCACTGAACGCGTGGCGTCATGACTGACGGCACGCCGCGATGCCCCTGCATCCCAGATGCGAAATCGCCACGCATCGTGGGCCGCGGACACCAGACTGTTGCTCCATCCGGCGTGCGGGTAGATGCCATGCCGGTGGACCACGGCCCCTGCCGCCTGGCCCCCGACCACGGCAGCGGAACCCGCCGCAAGCATGACGTCCGATGAAATGGCCAGTTCTACCGCCTCCGCCAGCAGCCATGCGCCCATCAGCCGACGACCCGACCCACTCCGGAGAACCTCTCCTTGTACCAAGGACCGAGGAAGTCGATGAGCTCGACACCATCGGACGGGTTGGATGCGCTGACCATCTTGCCGTTGCCGACGTAGATCGCCACGTGGTGCGCGCCGGACCCGAAGTAGAACACGAGGTCACCCGGCTGGATCTCCGACACAGGGACGCGGCGCGTCTGATCCCACTGCGTGTAGCTCAGTGCTGTCAGCCCGACGCCGCCCTGCGCCCATGCAGCAGAGGTCAGCTTCGAGCAATCCCACGAGTAGGGGGGGTTAGCGTTGTAGGAGTACGGGTCGCCGACCCTCGACAATGCGTACTGCACGGCGGCTTGCGCGCGCGAACCGCCGGTGTAGCCTCCGCCGTCACTGGATCCCTGCGATGGACTGTTCCCCCCGGATCCGGAGCCCCCGTCAGACACCGACGCCGCTGCGGCAGCAGCGGCCTGCCGTGCTTCGGACTCCTGCTGCTGTCGCCGCTCTGCCTGCAGGCGGGCGAGTCGGTCACGTTCCTCCTGTTCCAGGTTCGCGAGGATCTCCTGCGCCTGATCCAGGCGAGCAGCCACTCGCTCCTCGGCCTGGGCCATCTCCTGCTGAAGGGCGCGGGCCTGCGCCTCCTGGTCGCTGGCCTCCGCCTCGCTTTGCGCCAGTCGGAGGCGGCTGGTCTGTGCCTGGCGAATCTGGGCCGCCTGGCTGGAGGCGAGTTGGCTCATCACCGATGACTGGGCAAGGAACTCGATCGGATCATCAGCGAGGAGGACCTGCAAGGTGGGGTCCAAGCCACCCGAGGCGTACATGCCACGGGCCAAGTCGCCGAGAATTGCCTGGGTGCTGCGCAACTCGTCACGTTCGCGGCTCAGTCGGGCTTGCACGCTGTCGAGCTTCTGTCGGACGGCGGCGAGTTCCTCGCTGGCCTTCAACGCCTCCTCATGTGCCGCGCCCGCCTGCATCTGCAGGTCGCGCACCTGTGCCTGGACCTGCTCGATGTCCGCCCCGGGAGCGGCGAAGCCCGTAGAGGCGCCCACCGTCACCGATCCGAGGACCAGCAGCGCAGCGAGCCCAGCGCCGACAAGCCGACGCCGATTCGGAGCCGTCCTCGCCACCCGTGCTCCCTTCGCCTACCTCCGTACGACAGGCCCGCGAGGAGCCTGTCGAGGTCTCAACCAGTCTGGCGGCAGGTGAACGGTGAAACGGCGGACGTTGCGTCAAGGTTTGATCAAGGACGACCGTGACGCGACGCCTAAGGCACTCATCGCGCCGCTGCCGGCGAAGTTGACCGTCTAGCGAGGCTCCTCGACAGGCACTCGCCGGATGCGAATGAGT
>CAYYZU010000166.1:0-4876 GCA_964476205.1 uncultured Actinomyces sp.
CGTCATGGCCGAGACTCACGAGATGGTCGGCACAGGCCAGTCCGGCGAAGCCAGCTCCGATGACGATGACGCGCACGGACCCAGTCTGGCGTAACGAGGAGGGCGCTGGGATCGGGCGTTGGAATTTGCAGCACGCGTCAATACCGCAGGCGAGATCGCCCTATGAGGTGAGGGTCCCACGACGCGCGACGCCCGAACTGGAAACCGCGACGCTGATCGTGTCGGTGGTGTCCTGTCCATTGCCGCGGGTGCGTGTGGTCGCCTGGAAGGCCCGCACCGTCCCCGTGGGGATTGCCAGAGACAGCACGACCGAGCCCTTGCCCTGCAGCACCGTCGTGAGGGTGCCGCTTCCGGCGCAGACTCCGACCGTGGTGAATGAGCCCTGTGCGTTTCCCCCCGCGCAGTAGGCGAGGTCCACGCGGTTCGCTCCATTGCCGTAGGGCCCCGTGTGGCTGAGCGTGACCGTGTGGACGTCGAGGTCGCCGATGTTCTGGAGGTAGAAGATCTGTCCCCAGGAGTTGGAGGCGTTCAGTGTCACGCTGAGGGGACCGGTCGTGTTGGTCGCCACCCGCTCGGGTAGGACAGCGGAAACACGGTACGTGGCCGTGAGGATCGACAACTGCAGGAAGTTGGATGACGACGCCATGGTCGCACCCTGCGCGCTACCGAATGGGGTGGCGACGGCGGATACCGCCACCACCCCTACGGCAAGTGCTCGAAGTGACCGAAGTGCGTGGGTGCTCATGGAGATCGGGGTGCCTACGAACTGATCGACGTCGTGCTGCGCATGGTCTCTGTCAGTGTCCACGTCAGAGCAGCGGTCTTGCCCTGCACAGTGTTGGCCGGTGGGACGCCATTGACTGTCGTCTCATTGGTGTCCGGGAGCGTGATGGCGAAGCGCAGGTGGATCACCTGGCCGGCCAAGATGTTGGCGCCCGCGGGAGTCGTAGGCACCACCGCGAGCGACATCGGTGTCGTCTTGAGGGCTGCTGCGGTCGAGTTGCCCAGGCTGGTGGAAGTCCCACCGCAGGCTCCGGATGCCGGCGTCCACGCGACGCTGCACTGAGAGACCGCGACACCGAGGCCCCGCGTGGCATCCGTGGTGAGCACGCTGTTGACGGAGTCTGACAGCGACAGCCTGAGATCCTGGGCGTCGAGATTTCCGTTGTTGGTGTAGGTGACGTATCGGTAGACCGTGTCTCCGGGCGCCATCTTGTCGATGGGCGTCGTGAAGCCACTGCCGTTGTCCGCCTGGATAAGGCTCAAGGTGCCAGCCGTAGCCGCCGTCGGTGTCGTATTGAAGGCCTGTGCCGAGAGGGTGGCATACACGGTCGTCACGATCAGGGTGAGTCCGCCGATACCTGCGAAGAGCAGGATGGCGGCACGACCGACAACGGTCGTCGTGGGGCGAGGTGGCGCAATGATCGCCATTCGAATCTCCTAAACGTCGGGGAACAAGGTGTCCGTGGGGGTTGGACGAATGCCTTCACGCCTCCCCTCGTTCGAATCGTGAGCATCGACTGAACGGCGGCGCATCGCGAAGAGGGTGAGCGCCATCAGGTTGGCCCCTACAAGGAGGGTCACGGCCATGCGCTGGGCGTCGGCTGACGCAAGGAAGGCAAGGGGCGAACCGACCTCAGGAACCCGGAAGATGACTCGAGGCACCTGGTGAGACGACGACACCATCACGGGATCCGTGTCGATCTGAGCGTTGGCGTCGCCTTGAGTGGTGAGACGGTTCAGGCCGCTCAGGGGCCTGGTCTCCACGACCCGGTGAGCGACGGTCGAGCCCTCGGCATCGATCACGATCACATCCCCGACGCGAATCGCCGCGGCATCTGAAGTCTTGGTGACGATGAGGTCGCCCGGATCGATTGCCGGCCGCATGCTGCCAGTCAGGACGGTTGTTACTCCGAGACCCCATGTCGTGCGCAAGACGGTGGGTAGCAGGAGCAGAGTGACGACCGCTGCAGCCATAAGGATGAGCGGCAGTCGACGCGTCACGAAGTTGCTAGCCGGGGGGGCCATGCGGGAGATGCTAAGAGGCGTTGGTGCGCGCAAACTCAGTCAAAAGGTCATGATCAGTTCAGTTGCCCGCCAATGGTCAACCAAAGCTCTGCTTCTTGACCGATTACTCGGTGAAATTCGAGTGATTAGTGGCGTCTCTCCCATGCTCCCGGCGACTCGAGCAGTCCACTCACCGGCGTGGGCAGATCACCCGAAGCAAGATCTTCGAGCGACACGTGCTCAAGGACCTCGCGGATGGCAGCACGAGTGGCAATCCAGACCTCGCGTAGGTGCACGGAGTTGCCTGAATAGTGCACTTCCTCCGGAGGTCCCCCGCGGACCGCCGCGAGAGGTCCGTCCAGGGCTCGGATCACGTCCGCCACGCTCACGTCGGCGGGAGGCTTCGACAGGCGGAATCCCCCCTCGGCACCGCGCTGGCTCGCGACGATGCCCGCCTGCTTGAGTCCTCGGAGGATGTTCTCCAGGAACTTCGAGGGGATCTCCTGCTCGCGGGCGATCGTCTCGGACTTCACCAGCCGATGTGGATCGTCGTCGTAGGCGGCGGTGAGCTCCATGAGCGCCTTCATGGCGTACTCCACGCGTGCCGAGATGTGCATGGTGCCATTGAACCGCTGATGGATTCCCCGGTGCGAGGGGATCCGGCGATTCGGGTCGACGGGGGTCACCTCGACGTGACCTCCAGGCCCCGGCGACGTCGAAGGGACCGGGCCAAGGACGAGAAGAGTCCATCGACGACCATGCCCAGGATGAGGATGACGAGCATCGTCGCGAGGAGCGTCGCCGACTGGGAGAACTGGCGAGCGAACTCGAGCTGCGCACCGAGGGAGGGCCGCTCGGCAATGATGACGAGCAGCTCGCCGGCCATGAGGCTGCGCCAAGCGAAGGCCCACCCTTGCGTGAGGCCGGAGACGTACGTCGGCAGCGCGGCAGGGAGAACGACGTCTCGATAGAGCGCCACAGGTCCGGCGCCGAGCACCTTGCCGAGCCGCGTGAATGCGGGCGGCACGTTGTCGATGCCGGTGATGACGCCATTGGCGATGCTGGGAGCAGCGCCCAGGACGACGACGAAGAGGATCGCCTGCTCGTCGAGTCCGAAGAGCAGGATCGCGAGCGGGAACCATGCGATCGATGGCATGGTCTGCAGGCCGGTGATGAGACTGCCGACAGCCAGGCGTAGCGGCGTGATGCGTGCCACGAGGATTCCGATGATCGTGCCGATCACGAGAGCAAGGGCAAAGCCCGTGATGGCGCGGATGACCGTCGTGCCCATGGCCGACCAGAAGCGGTCGGTGCGGATCATCTCGCCGAGTTGGGCGAGCGTCTCGGCGGGGGACGGAAAGACATAGGCGGGGCGCCAGCCGCTCCAGTAGACGAGCTGCCAGACAGCAAGCACGAGCACGATGGCGAGGGCCTTCGGCCAGATCCATGCCCACACACGTGCACCCGCGCCGGCGCCGGGGCGCAACTTAGGTGCCTGCTCCACATTGGGAGTGAGCACGGTGCTCACGAGTCGGCTCCTTCCAGGTGGCTGCGGCCTGCCTTGAGGCGCACCGTGAGATCGGCTGCTCGCTCGGCAACGCCGGCCGAGTCCATGAGGCGGGGGTGGGGCAGGTCGACATCGGTCTCGTAGACGATGCGGCCCGGGCGCGAACCCATGAGGATCACGCGATCCCCCAGGCGCACGGCCTCGCGCATGTTGTGCGTGACGAAGACGACCGTGAGGCCCTGCTCTTGCACGACGGCCTCGATTTCGTCGTGGAGGTGATCGCGTGTCATGGCATCGAGCGCACCGAGCGGCTCGTCCATGAGGACGATCGACGTGTCCTGCGCGAGGCAGCGCGCAAGTGCCACGCGCTGCTTCATGCCGCCGGAGAGCTCGTGGGGTCGCTTGTCCTCCCAGCCCTCGAGTCGCACCACGCGCAGCAGCTCGCGAGCACGCTCGCGGCGCTCGGCTCGCGGCACTCCGTGGAGCTTGAGTGCCAGTTCGACATTCCGCTGAGCCGTGAGCCAGGGGAGGAGGGTCGCCTCCTGGAACATCAGGGCGGGCTTATCGGCCGTCCAGATGGTGCCGGAGGTCGGCGCGTCCAGCCCCGCGAAGAGGTTGAGCAGTGTGGACTTGCCGCATCCGGACGCCCCGACGACGGTGACGAACTCCCCGGCCTTGATCTCGAGGTCGACGCCGTCCAGCGCCACGGTCGCGTCCGCGCCGCTGCCGAAGACCTTGCGGACTTCAGCGGCGCGAAGCGCAATCCCGTGTGTGGTGGAGTCGACAGCAGCCAGGCTCATGCCTGCACGGCCGGCAGGCCGAGCGCCTTGAGCACCTCATTGAGGATCGCGAGGTCGTAGAGCTTGCCGGGAAGGCCTCCCGCCGCGTCAAGTCCGGCCTGGTCGAGCAGCCCGACGGCGACGGCGTCCTGAGCGGACTTCACCAGCGTGCCCGCGAGTGGATCAGCGGTGAAGGTCACCTGGTCCCAGGCACGGTCCAGGATTTCAGGCTTGGGCGAACTGCCCGTGAGCGCGGCGAGTGCCAGCGAGAAGGACTCCTTCGCAGCCGTGGGGTCGGCCTCGATCGACTCGATCGCGGCGAGGTGACCCTTGAGGAGCGCGGAAACCGCTTCGGGATGCTCGGCGATGAACGCCGTGCGGCAGATGATGTGGGTGGTGACGAACTTGCCCTCGGGCCACAGGGTCTTCTCGTCGACGAGAACCTCGGCTCCCTGGGCGACGTACTCAGACACCCACGGCTCCGGGACCCAGGCGCCGTCGATGTCACCCGACGCGTAGGCAGCAAGGCCCTCGGCGTTGGACTGCGGCTTGATGGAGACATCGCCGCCACCCTCGGGGGTCG